>NZ_JBHJRC010000419.1:0-5528 GCF_042261735.1 Kitasatospora sp. NPDC056327
GCTCCCCCCTCGCGCGAGGGGGGAGCCGCTTTTCCGTCGGCCGGACCGCCGGGGCCCGGTCGGCTCAGGCGTGGCCGTGATGGCGCTTGCCGCCGGTGACCAGCCGGTAGAGCGCGAGGAGTATCACCGAGCCGGCGATGGCGGCGATCCAGGTGGAGAGGTCGAAGAAGCCGTCGATCGAGTCGACGCCGAAAATGACCTTTCCGAGCCAGCCGCCCAGCAGTCCGCCCACGATGCCGATGAGGATCGTGACGATCACACCGCCCGGGTCCTTGCCCGGCATCAGTGCCTTGGCAATCGAGCCCGCGAACAGTCCGATCAGGATCCAAGCGATGACGCCCATGCGATTCTCCCGCCTCAATGATTCAAGCCGCTGTCAGCACTCGTTTTTACCGAACCGGCATTTCCAAACCCGGGAATTTTTCCGGGCGCCGGTTCCTGCCCGCCCGCCCTTCCTCCCGCCCGTCCCTCGCGGTCGGCCGGACCCCCGGTCCCCGCGGTCCGCTCCACCCGCCCCGGGCGGCGCCGCTCAGCCCGCGGACAGCAGCGGTGCGAAGGCCGCGAACCAGAGGGCCGCGAAGGTGGCGACGGTCATCACGGGAACGAGGAACCTGGTCTCCGCCCGCCCCCCGGTGCGCCGCAACAGGACCACCTCGAAGCGTCTGCCCCAGGGCCAGAGCAGGGGCACCCCGCGACGCGTCAGGCAGTCGCCGATCAGATGGGTGAGCGCCCCCAGGGCGACCGTGTAGGGCAGCCAGTCGCCGACGCCGGGGACCCAGGCCGCCACCGCCGCGGTGCCGGTGCCGGCCAGACCCGTCGAGGTGAGCCACGCCGTCGGACCGCGGCCGGGCGGGTGCAGGTGCAGGGCCCTCGCGGCGAGCGCGAGGAGCACGAAGACCAGGCCCAGGGTGAAGCCGTCGCCGAAGCCGGTGACGCCCGCCCGGGTGCCCCAGCCCGCCAGCGCCACGAACAGCAGCGAGTGCGTGGCGTGGCGATGGCCGCCGGACAGCCTGCCCACCAGCCGGCACAGGCCCCTCGACAACGGGCCGAGCAGGTGGGCGGGGGTGGCGTCGTGGTGGTCCAAATCCGGCAGCAGCGCGGCCCCGGCACAGAGCAGCGTGCCGACCAGGACCTCGCCCGGCCGCGGTTCCGTGCCGAACAGGGCCTGCGGCAGGGTCGGCGCCGCCGCCGCGTAGACCAGTGCTCCGCTGATCGCATGTGACTGCCCGAGCATGACGCCCCGTCTTCCTTCCGCCGCCGCGCGCACCGCCGCCCGCACCTCGCGGGGCGGGGTCGCACGGAGACCGCTCTGCTACCCGCGGCTCCTCCCGCCACACCCTGCACCGCGGTCGCGGGCCCCGGCCCGTACGGCCCGGCCGACCTGCCGGCTTCGGGAGGTCGGGCCCGCACCGCGCCGGCCACCGCCCGTGCCCCGCCCGGTGCACGGGCGGGGCGGGGCTGAACGCGCACCGCCCCCGGCGTCGCGGGGACGGCGGGGGCGGCGGGGGTGGTGCCGGTGGGTCGGCGGCGGGCTCAGCGCTTGCGCCAGACGGCCCACTTGTACTCGGTGCTCGTGCGGTCGACGTACCACTCGGCGGGGTGTCCGGGCCAGTAGTCCTCGGCCCGGCCCTGCTCGGGAAGCGGGGTGACGACGGCGGTGGCCTCGGCGGGGACCGGCTGCCAGCGCGGGTCGCGGTACCAGACGCGGCCCTCGTAGACCTCCCACGCCTGGGTGCTGCGCAGCGGCCAGTAGATGTCCCAGGCGAACACCACGTTGTCCTCCGGCTTCACCGCCGCGGCGCGGTTGAAGCCGCTCGCCGTCGAGGCGCGCACCTCGTGGTGGGGCCGGGTGACCTGCTCGGTGATGGTGACGGTGGCGAACGCGGCGAACATGGCCAGTGCCACGCCGGCCGCCCAGAGCACCCGGCGGCCGCCCGCGAGCAGCATCAGCACCACCGCCGTCAGCACGACCAGCGCGGCGGCGGTGGCCCGGCCCATGGCGAGCCGGTTCCACTCGGTCGCGAGGAAGGAGACGTCCGGCAGGCCCCAGAGCACGAAGCGCTCCGAGTGGAGCTTTCCGCCGGCCGACAGGACGACCAGTTCCCCGAGGAGCACCGTCAGCGCGGCGGTCGCCAGGGTCGTCCGCACCAGTGCGCGCCGGCCGCAGCGGACGAGCACGGCGGAGCCCGTCACGAAGGCCGCCGGCACGAGGTAGGAGGTGTAGCGGGCGTAGACCCAGTCGTCGATGCGGCCGTCGTCGGGCAGGGCCGCGGCCGCGGCGAGCGCGGTGCCGACCAGCAGGGCCAGCATCACCGCGCCGGTGATCCGCTCGGCGGGGGTGAACCGGCGGCGCCGGAACACGGCCACCAGACAGACCGTCACGGCCAGGCCGCCGATGCCCCAGGTGGAGACCATGAAGTACCAGACCTGTCCGACGGTCCTGGTCAGGGTCCGCTGGGTGGCCTCCGGATCGGTGAGGCCCTTCCAGAGGAAGCCGCCGACGTCGCTGTTCTCGACGGTGAACTGCGCGTGCAGCCACGTCTCCAGCGCCCTCGCGCCCAGGACGCCGACGCCGAGCACGGCCAGGCCGGCGGCGGTGCTGCGCCACGGGGCGAGGCGCAGCAGCAGGACCCCGGCGAAGGTGACGCCGGTGACGGCCACCACCACCCCGCCGCGGTCGTGGACGGACATCGCGTACGCGGCGGCGGCGCCCGCGCCGACGGCGTACCAGGCGCGGCGGCGCAGCGGGCCGTCGGTGAGCCAGCCGTGCAGGCAGAGCAGCCAGGCCAGGATCAGCGTCGGCAGCACGGCGTCCGTCATGGCGTACTGGGCGTAGAAGAGCACCGGGGGCAGCAGCGCGGTCGCGGTGCCGAACACGTAGGCCGGCAGGCGGCGCACGCCCAGGCGGCGCAGGGCGGCGCAGGCGAGCGGCAGGACCAGCGCGCTGACGAGGGCGTTGATCACCAGGATCAGCCGGTAGGCGGTCGCCGGGTCGTCGGCGAACCGCACCACGGGGGAGATCAGCAGGGCGTACCCGCCGGGGATGACCACGCCGACCGGCATCTCGGTGGTGGGCCGGCCGGCCAGGACGCGTGCCAGGACGAGGTAGGACTCCTCGTCGGGGTGGACCGAGGGGAAGGTCAGGCCGCGGACCAGGACGAGCCGGAAGACCACCTGCGCGACGTAGCCGGTGCCGAGCGCGGCCGGCCAGAACCAGCGGTGGCGGCGGAGCTCCTCGAAGCGGCGCACCGCACGGTCGGCGCGCCGGGCCGGCGGTGCGGCGGCGGGCCCGCCCTCCCGCTCCGGCTCGGTGGGCGCTGTCAACTGTCGCATCGAACTGTCTTCCTCCCTGCGGGTCCGGTCCCGCGGCGTTCTCCGGGTCTCCCGAGCACCGGCGGGCGTGCCGGACCGCGACACGGTCTGCGGCGGGGCAACCTTGCTATCACACCGTTTATATGTCGGTGATCAGTATATGCAGTCCGAAAAGGTGTCGTGGGTTCGTGGACGGTCGGGCTGCGCGCCGCCGGGCCGGAACCGCCGGGCGGCTCCGTGCGTCGTTACCAGGGGTGATCGGTCAGGGGGACGGGCCGCCCGGCACGTTAGGCTGCCCTCTCGGGGAGCGGCCTGGTGCCGCCATCGGACGACGTCGGGACCCGGCGCGCGGGCCGCGGGGACCGGATCGGGACCCGGTCTGGCCGGCCGTGCGGGTGCCGTCCTGCCACGGAGGTAACTGGCCTTGCTGCACATCGACGCCTGGATCGAAGGCGTACCACCGGGCGCGGTGTACGCCCTGGTCGCCCTGATCATCGGACTGGAGTCGCTGGGTATCCCGCTCCCCGGTGAGATCGCCCTCGTCTCCGCCGCGCTGCTGTCCGCCCGCGGTGTCGTCAGCCCGGTCTGGGTGGCGGCCTGCGCCATCGCCGGTGCGATCATCGGCGACTCGATCGGCTACTCGATCGGCCGCCGGGGCGGGAAGCCGCTGTTCGAGAAGCTCGGGCGGAAGTTCCCCAAGCATTTCGGTCCCAGTCACCTGGCCACCGCGGAGCGCTCCTTCCAGAAGTGGGGCATGTGGGCGGTCTTCTTCGGCCGTTTCATCGCCCTGCTCCGCATCTTCGCCGGGCCGCTCGCCGGCGCGCTGAAGATGCCGTACTGGAAGTTCCTGATCGCCAACGTGCTCGGCGGCATCGTCTGGGCCGGCGGTACGACCCTGCTGGTCTACCAGGTCGGCAAGGTCGCCGAGCAGTGGCTGTCCAAGTTCTCCTGGATCGGCCTGCTCGTCGCCGTCGCCGGCGGCGCGTTCTCGGCCTGGTTCATGAAGCGCCGTGCGGCCAAGGCCGCCGCCGCCATCGAGGCGGAGGAAGCGGCGGAGGCGGCCGGTGCGGCGCAGGGTGAGCCCGGGGCCGCCGAGCCCAAGGGCGCCCCGACGGTCGCCGCGCCCGCCGCCGACTGACCCGGCCCGGGCCTCCGCCCCGCGCGAACCGGCGGCCCGACCGGCCGGACGTGCACGACCCGACTTCGCCGCCGCCCCGGAACCGCACCGGGGCGGCGGCGTTCGCACGACCCGACACCGGCACACGACGAAGGAATGGGTACACCATGCGCATCGGACTCCTGGGTACCGGCCCCTGGGCGGAGCGGGTGCACGCGCCCGTCCTGGCGGAGCACCCCGGCGTCGAGTTCGCGGGCGTCTGGGGCCGCCGCCCCGAGGCGGCCGCCGCGCTCGGCGCGCGGTACGGCGCCCCGGGCCACACCGACCTCGACCGACTGCTCGCCGAGGTCGACGCCGTCTCCATCGCCCTGCCCCCGGCCGTCCAGGCGGGGCTCGCGGTCCGCGCCGCCGAGGCCGGCTGCCACCTGCTGCTCGACAAGCCCGTCGCGCTCACCGTCCCGGAGGCCCGCCGGGTGGTCGAGGCGACCGAGGCCAACGGCGTCGCCTCGGTGGTCTTCTTCACCGTCCGGTTCGGCGGCGACCAGCTGCCCTGGATCGAGGAGCAGGCGGCGGTCGGCGGGTGGTTCACCGGGCGCTCCGACTGGCTCGGCTCGGTCTTCGCCCCCGACTCCACCAGCCCCTACGCGGACTCCCCGTGGCGCAAGGAGAAGGGCGCGCTCTGGGACGTCGGCCCGCACGCGCTCTCCGTGCTGCTCCCGGTCCTCGGCGACGCCACCTCGGTGACCGCCGTGGCCGGTCCGCTGGACACCGTCCACCTCGTCCTGCGCCACGCCGGCGGTGCCTCCAGCACCCTCGCACTGAGCCTGACCGCCCCGCGGGCGGGCGGCGGCACCGGCATGGAGCTGCGCGGCGAGTCCGGCACGGTCCACCTCCCGGAGCGCGGCGAGGGCCCGGTCGCGGCCTTCCACCGCGCGCTGGACGCGCTCGCCGGCGCCGCGCGCACCGGCGAGCCCCACCCGTGCTCGGCCGCGTTCGGCCTGCGTACGGTCGAGATCCTCGCCGCCGCCGAGCGCTCGCTGGCCGCCGGCGCGACGGTCGAGGTCTGACGCCGCCGGCCGGGCGGGCAGGCCCCGCGGGC
>NZ_JBHJRC010000420.1:0-5503 GCF_042261735.1 Kitasatospora sp. NPDC056327
CCGGGGAGCGGTGTGCTCCCCGGCCCGGGGCCCGTTCGGTGCCGACGCGGTCCCGGGCCCGGAGCCCGGATGCGGCGCCACGGCCCGGTACCACAGCCCGCCACTACGGCCTGGCGGTCACCGAGACGTAGTCGACCCGCATCGGGTGCCCGGGTTCGGTGGCCGGCGTGACCGTGCCGCCGAAGGCCGTGGGCAGGTTGCCGCCCACCGCGACGTTGAGGATCAGGAAGAGTCCCCGGCCGACGGCCCGGTCCCAGGTCGCCCGGTCCATCTGCGCCGCCGTGACCCGGTGGTGCTCACGGCCGTCCAGGTACCAGCGGACCTGCTCGGCCCCCGGCTTCAGGTCCACCTCGACCGCGTACCGGTGGAAACCGGTCCGGCACTCGGCGCCGCAGGGCTGGTCCCCGGAGCCCAGACCGCGCGGCTCCTGGCAGGGACCGCCGTCCAGGACGCCGCAGTGCATCGTGCCGAAGACCGCGTCCCGGCCGTTGACCTGCTCCAGGATGTCCAGCTCACCGATGGCCGGCCAGCCGGTGTAGCCGTTGCGCAGCTCACCGCCGAGCGTCCAGAAGGCGGGCCAGTAGCCGGCCGCGGCCGGGCCCGTGACGTCCGGCAGGGCGATGGCCGCCTCGATCCGCAGCACACCGCCGGGCGGCGGGGCCAGGTCGGCGCGGCGCGACTCGATCCGGCCGGAGGACCACCGGCCGGCCGCGTCCCGGGTGGGCACGATCTCCAGCGCGCCCCTGCCGTCGAGCCGGACGTTCTCGGTCGAGTCGGTCATGGTCTCGATCTCGCCCGTCCCCCACTGCGGGGCCGGGCAGCCGGGGTAGCAGGTGCCGAGGTCGTACTGCCAGGCGGCGGCCGACGGTCGGCTGCCGGCCGGGCCGTCGAAGTCGTCGCGCAGCAGCTGGGTCCAGCCGTCCACCACCACCGGAGGCGCCGTGACCGGTGCCTCCCCGGCCGGGACGCCCCTGGGCGGCAGGGCGCCGGACTCGGTCAGCAGCCGCTCCAGCCGCGGAGTGAGGACGACGGCGGCGACGTTGGTGAGGTGCGCGTCGTCCCGGTAGAGCAGGATGCGCTCCAGCACCGCCGGGCAGCTGCGGCCGTCCCCGGGGCAGATGACGTCGTTCACCGACACCGTCCGCACCCCCGGCACCCGGCCGGCCGCGGCCTCCTCGGCCAGCGGGTCCGCCCAGAGCGCCTTGTCGCGCGGGAACGCGCAGGCCCCGGGGTCGTCGGTGTTCCCGGAGACGCAGGCCGGCACGTCCGTCCCGGGGATCGGGGTGTCCCGCAGGTAGACGATCGGGACGCCCAGCTCGCGCAGCGGGGAGAGGGTCTTCTCCCAGCCCTGGAGCAGCAGTTCACGGTCGTCGGTGTAGCGGTTGAGCGAGGAGACCACGATCAGCCGGGGCCGGGGCCCCTCCTTCAGCCGGGTCAGGGCGTTCGCCCGCCAGGTGTCGCACTCCCGGTAGGTACGGCCCAACTGCGGATTGACCACGGTGAGTTCCGGAAGCGGGCAGCCCTGCTTGACCAGTTCCTCCAGCTCCCAGCGCCGTTCGGCGGCGATGGCGAGCAGGGCGGAGAACCACTGCCCGGCGTGCGAGTCGCCGAGCAGCACGACGCGGTCCGGGCTGCCCGCCGGGCCGAACCGGCAGTCGGGGCTCGTGGTCGCGGTCGGCGCGACCTCGCACTCGCCGTCCGGCGGGAAGTCCTTGCGGGCCTGGACGGCGTCCGGCACCACCGAGGGGCTCTTGCCGGTCGCCGCGGTGCGCACCAGCAGCGAGGTGCCGTCCGGCGAGCCGGGCGGCAGACCCTGGAGGTCCACCGGTGCGGCCGGGCCGAGCAGCCGCAGGGTGCCGGTGCCGACGACCAGCGCCAGCACCACCGGGATCACCACCGAGGCGAGCCCCAGCGACAGGCCGCGGCGCGGCAGTTCGGAGACGGTCCGGCTGGTGCGCAGCGGCCGCTCCACCCAGCGCATGACGGCGGCGGCCGGCAGCGCGGCGGCGGCGGTGAGCGCCACCTTGACCGGCCAGTCCAGCGGACCGGCCTTCGCGCCGACGAGGACCAGCACCGGCCAGTGCCACAGGTACAGGTTGTAGGAGAGCCGCCCGATCGCGCGCGGCACCCGCATGCCCAGCACCCGGTCCACCCCGAAGCCGGACGCGACCGCCCCCTCCCGTCCGGGCGTGCCCGCCAGGATGACGGCGGCCGTGCCGAGGGTCGGGACGAGCGCCGCCCAGCCCGGGTACGGGGTCGAGGAGTCGTACGCCGGCACGCACCACACGACGGCCGCCGCACCGCCCCAGCCGACCAGCGCGCGCAGTACGCGCGGCCCGTTCAGCAGGTGCCAGGGCAGCAGCGCCAGCAGCGCGCCGACGCCGAACTGCCAGACCCGGGAGGGCGTCCCGAGGTAGGCGAGCGAGACGGAGTCGTGCGTCCAGCGCAGCGCCAGGAGGAAGGAGCCGAGGGTCAGCACGGCGGCGAGCACCGCCGCGACCGGCCGCACCGCGCGCCCGCGCCCGTCCGCCCGGCCGCGCCGCGCGACGCGGAGCACCAGGTAGGCGGTGAGCGCCAGCAGCGGGCCCCAGACCAGGTAGAACTGCTCCTCGACGGCCAGCGACCAGAAGTGCAGCAGCGGGCTCTCGTCCCGCCCGGCCGCCAGGTAGTCGGTCTGCTGGGCGACGAAACGCCAGTTGCCGACCGAGAACGCCGCCGCGAGCACGTCGTACTCAAGATCGGCGCGGCGGAGCGGCACGGTCAGCCAGGCGCCGAACAGGGCCACCGCGCCGAGGACGATCGCGGCCGAGGGCAGCAGCCGGCGGGCCCGGCGGGAGAAGAACTCCCCGAGCCGGATCCGGCCGGTGGTGGTGGCCTCGCGCAGCAGCAGGCCGGTGATCAGGTAGCCGGAGACGACGAGGAAGACGTCCACCCCGACGAACCCGCCGGCCAGTCCGGGGACGGAGGCGTGGAACCCGAGGACGGCGAGCACGGCCACCGCCCGCAGCCCCTCGATGTCGGGGCGGAAGCCGGCCGGTCGGGCCGCCGCGCCCGGGGCATCGGAACCCCGGGAGACGACGCGCCCGAACAGGCCGGTCCGCTGCGGCGGACGGCCCCCGGCACCGGGGCCGGGGATGGTGAAGGCGTCCGGCCGGAGCTCCGGTACGCCCGGGTCATCGGCCCGTGACGGCTCCGGTGACGATTTCGGGGACGATTTCGGTGGTGGTTGGGACGACGGTTTCGGTGCCGGCTTCGGTGCCGGATTCGGTGAGGACGACATGGAAGGCGACGACCTTTCAGCCCAGCCAGGGCAGCATCGGGCGGACCCAGCCGGAGGCGAGCAGAGCGGTGAGCACGAGGGTGGCGGTGGCGGCCAGCCCCTCCGGCCAGCGGCGGGGCAGCATGCCTGGCCGGGGCGCCTTCGGCCCGGCGGTGACGCCGTCGGCGGGGGCGCTGCCGCGCACCTCGCCGAGGAGGTCGCGGATCAGCGGCAGGCCGATCTGGGCCTGCACCGCGAGGTAGAGCCCGAGGCCCCAGTTGGGCGCCCAGCCGTAGCGGGCGACGGCCAGGGCGAGCCCGAGCGCGCCGAGGCCGAGCGACACACCGAGCCAGGCCAGCGACAGCAGCACCACCTTGCGGGCCATCCCGCCGGACTTGGCCCGGCGCGCGGCCGGGGCCCCGGAGGTGCCGGGGGCGCCGGCGCCGGCCGCACCGGTCGGCACCCAGGCGGCACTGCGCCCGCGCAGGGTGTGCCAGAAGGCGACCCCGGCGGCGACGCTCATCAGCACGTTGGAGCGGATCACCTCGATCCGCCAGCGGGTGCGGCTGACCCGGGGCAGCAGGACGTGCCAGAGCCAGAGCGGCGCGAGCATCGGCAGGACGTGCCAGGGCCGGATCTGCTCCGGGTAGAAGAACATCATCACCAGCGGCGGCAGCGGCGCGACGAAGATGTTCACGGCGGCGGCCAGGTAGCCGACGACGCCCTCGTAGAAGCAGAGGCGCATCCGCCAGGGCGCGCCGATCCGCTTGAGCTCGGGCGAGCCGAGCAGGTGCAGGTTGCCCATCGCCCAGCGGTACTGCTGGTTGACGTACGAGGCGAGGTTGTCCGGCGAGGTGCCCTTGGCGACCAGCACCGGGACGTACAGCGTGCGGAAGCCCTGCGCGTACAGGCCGAGCCCGGTGAACAGGTCCTCGCTGTGGTCGAGCCGGGCGAAGCCGCCGGCCCGGTCGATCGCCTCGCGCCGGTAGACGGCGTTGCTGCCGCAGCAGATGGCGGCGTCACTGGCGTCGCGGGAGGGCTGGATCCAGCGGAAGAACCACTCCTGGGCGGCGCCGGCGGCGCGCTCGATCCAGCTCATCGTCCCGTCGGTGTCGAAGCACTGCGGGCTCTGCACGATGCCGGTCCGCGGGTCCGAGAAGTACGGGACGAGGTGGCGCAGGAAGTCCGGCCGGGGTGCGAAGTCGGCGTCGAGGATCGCGATCAGCTCGCCGCTGCTCAGCGTGAGCGCGTGGTTGAGGTTGCCGGCCTTCTTGAGGTGCCCCCGGTCGGGCCGCACCACGTACCGGTACCCGTGCGCGGCGGCCAGGTCCGCGACCTCGGCCCGGTCGCCGTCGTCGAGCACCCAGACGGTCAGTGCCCCCGGCCAGTCGACCTTCGACACCGCCCGGTAGGCGTTCTCCAGGATGTCCAGCGGTTCCCCGCAGGTCGGCAGGTAGAGGTCGACGGTCGGCAGCGCCTCCGGCGCCCACGCGTGCACCAGCACCTCGTGGGACTGCCGGGTGAGCCGCCGCTGCCGCAGGCTGTTGACCGACGACAGCGCCAGCGCCACCAGGTTCAGCCCGAGGACGGCGAGGAAGATCCAGAGCGCCGGCGTCCGCAGCGCGAAGGTGAACATCGTCCCGGCCGTGAACACGAACGCCGCCGAACTGGCGACGAGGACCCACCGCCGCTGCGGCCCGAAGTACCAGTACAGCTCCTGGTCGTCCGGCGGTTGCGGAAGATGAGCGGAAGGAGGAGAAGAAGAGGAAGAGGACAGGGAAACAGAAGTGATTTGTCGGACAGTCATATGGCCCCCACAGCCGTGTTTCTGACAGCTCCACGGGCCACAGTACCGCATTGGTATAGACCATTAATCCACATGTCCGGGACCCGGACGCCACCCCCGATTCACCTCCCCGGCCCCGGTGAAGCAGCAGGTCACAGCCACGTGAACACTCCCCGACATCCCCTCTCCCCCAGCGCCCCGGACGCCCCCCGCCACCGGCATGTGCACACGGACGACAGCGGGGGACGGAGTCCGCAACACGGACGCAAGGCCACCGCCGCACGGCGTGCACACACCCGCCCCCGCCCTCCCCGCGCCCGTCTCCCGGACAGCCCCCGAGCGCCGTGACCGGCCCGACCGGCCCGACCGGCCCGACCGGCCCGACCGGCCCGAGCATCCCGGGCGCCGCGCAGAACGCGAGAACGCCCGTGGGGCGGCAACCGGTGATCGGTTGCCTG
>NZ_JBHJRC010000421.1:0-5419 GCF_042261735.1 Kitasatospora sp. NPDC056327
GCGGTGCTCGGCCGAGCACCGCCCCCGCCGTCCGTTGCGCCGTCCTTCGCGCCGTCCGTTGCGCCGTCCTTCGCGCTCTCCTTCGCGCTCTCCTTCGCCCCGTGCACCGTCCGCCTGCCACCCGCCGCACCGTCACGGGCGCTGCCCGGACACCCCGTTGAGGGCATGCGAAGGATTCGTGGATACTTGTGCCGCCTCCCCACCGGCCGTCCTCCGACGGACTCCCGCCGGGGCGCCGGCCAGGACGACACCGATCCGACTCCGCGTCACTCCCGAACTCCCGAGGGACCGCCCATGCCCGTATCCCGTCGCGTCGGCCTCGCCGCCGCGATAGCCGGCGCCACGGTCGTCACCACCGTGCTGCCGTTCACCGCCCAGGCCGAACCCACCGTGCTGTACGTCGACAGCGCCGCCGGCTGCTCCGACGCCGGGACCGGCACCCAGGCCCGGCCGTACTGCACCGTCCAGGCCGCCGCCGACGTCGTCGGCCCCGGCCAGACCGTCCAGCTCGCGGCCGGCCGCCAGTTCACCGGCCAGGTCACCGTCCGCCGCTCCGGCGAGCCCGGCCGGCCCATCGTCTTCCAGGGCGGCGAGTTCACCTCCCACGCGCCGAACACCGCCGTCGGGACCCGCGACTGGGCCCCGGGGGCGGCTCCCGCCCCGCACGCCTTCCTCCTCGACGGCGTCCACGACGTCACCCTGACCCGCCTGCGCCTCGACGCGCCGCAGGAGGCCGTGCTCGTCAAGGACTCCACCCGGATCTCGCTGGACCGCAACGACGTGGACGCGGGCAACCCGGTGCGGGGCGGCGTCCCCGCCTTCCCGTCGGCCGCGCCCAGCCTGCGGATCACCGGGCAGAGCACCAACGTCACCGTCAGCCGCAGCCGGATCTTCGCGGCGCCCGTGACCGGCGTCGCGGTCGGGGCCGGGGCCGTCGGGGTCGTCGTCACCACCAACCAGATCGCCGGCGGGGCCGGCCGGGGCGTGCTGGTCACCGACGCGCCCGGCACCGTCGTGGTGAGCAACACCTTCGGCCGCAACTGCGGGAGCGACCTGGAGATCGCCGGGGCCTCCACCGGCGTGGTGATCGAGAACAACATCCTGGCCAGGCGGCCGGTCCCGTTCTGCGACGGCACCCCGCCCACCGCGGTCCCGCTGGTGGTGTCGGCCGGCTCCGTCCGGAGCACCAGGGCCGACTACAACACCATCGTGACCTCGGGTCAGAACGCCTACTCCTGGGGCGGCACGGAGTTCGCCGGCCCCGAGGCCTTCCGGGCCGTCGGGCAGGGCGCGAACGACAACGCCGCCGACCCGAAGTTCGCCCCGAACGCCGGGGAGTACACCCCGGCCGCCGTGAGCGGCGTGACGGACGCGGCCGACCGGAACGCCCTCGGCATGCTGTCGACCGACCTCTACGGCAACGAGCCGGCCGACCACCCGGGCTTCCCGGACACCACCGCCGGCGGCTACCGGGACCGCGGCGCGATCGAGCTGCAGGACCCGGTGCAGGCCTTCCTGTACGGCAACCCGACCTACAGGGAGGGCCACCCGCTGGAGGCGTACTTCGAGACCTACTACTACGGCGGCTGGGGAGGACCGGGCACCGCCACCCTGGACTTCGGCGACGGCACCCCGCCCCGCGCCGTCGGTCCGGACAGCTCCTCCGCCCTCCACGAGTACCCCGCCGCCGGCACCTACACCGCGACCCTCACCGTCACCACCGGCACCGGTCTGGTCCGCACTTCCACCAGCACGTTCACCATCGCCCCGATCGGCGACATCCGCCCGGCGTTCAGCTGGTCGTACTTGGACAGCTCCGTCCCCCGGATCAGGGTCAGCATCACCACCGGCAGCCCCTGGCCGGCCGTCCGGCAGGTCTTCGACTTCGGTGACGGCACGGCTCCCGTCGTCTCCGAGGGCGGCAACCTGCCCAGGGAGCTCCAGCACGACTTCGCCGCCGGTGGCACCTACGTCATGAGCGTCACGGTGACCGACGACCGCGGCCGCACCGGGAGCCACTCGGTGTCCGCCGCGGTCCGCGGCCCGGCGCAGGGCATTCCGTTCACCGGCAACAGCGTGTACGACGCCCGGAGCCGCACCGGCCTGTTCCACAACGGCCTCTGGAACATCGCGGCCACCACCTCCGACGCGACCGCCGAGTCCGTGTTCCGCTTCGGCGACCCGGGCGACCTTCCGGTGGTCGGCAACTGGGACGGGCTCTGCCGGTGCCAGGCGACGGTCTACCGTCCGAGCACCTCCGCCTTCGCCCTGAGGCACCACGACGGTTCCGTCTCGACCGTCCCGTTCGGCGAGGCCGGTGACCTCCCGGCCGTGGGCAACTGGGACGGCGGCCGCCACGACCAGTTCGCCGTCTACCGGCCCGGCAGCGGTCTGCTGGCCGTCCGGCACGACGACGGCACCGTGACGACCCTGCGCTTCGGCGACCCGGGTGACATCCCGGTCGTCGGCGACTGGGACGGCGTGGGCCACGCCCAGCTCGGCCTCTTCCGCCCCGGCCGCAACGCCGGCGACCCCAACCTCTTCATCCTCCGCCACGACGACGGCACCGTCTCCACCGCCGCCTACGGCGAGAAGGGCGACCTCCCCGTCGTCGGCGACTGGCTCGCCAAGGGTCGCACCACCTACGGCATCTACCGCCCCACCACCCACCGCTTCGCACTCAGCAACGCCTACGCCGGCAGGCCCGACGTGGCGTACACCATCTACACGAACGGCAACTGATCCCTCCCCGGTGTCGTTCGCGCACGGGATACCCCGTTGAACGGGGGTGAAGGACTCGTGGATACTTGTGCCGCCCTGCGGACCGAACCGTCCACGAAGGGCTTCTGTCGGCGCGTCGGTCGCGCCCGCGCCGACCTCGCACCGCGTCACCGCACCACCCCCAGGGGGAACCCACCCATGCCAGGATCCCGTCGCGTCGGCCTCGCCGCCACGATAGCCGGGGCCACGGTCACCACCGTGGTCCTGCCGTTCACCGCCCAGGCCGCACCCACCGTGCTGTACGTCGACAACACCGCCGGCTGCTCCGACCAGGGCACCGGCACCCAGGCCCGGCCGTACTGCACCGTCCAGGCCGCCGCCGACGTGGCCGAACCCGGCCAGACCGTCGACATCGCAACCGGTCACGGCTACACCGGCCAGGTGACCGTCCGGCGCTCAGGCGAGCCCGGCCGGCCCATCGTCTTCCGGGGCGTGACCGTCATCAGTCTGCCGAGGACCTCGGTGGGCACCCGCAGCTGGACTTCGGCGCAGACACCCGCCCCGCACGCCTTCCTGCTCGACGGCGTCCACGACGTCACCCTCACCGGCCTCATCCTCGCGGCTCCGCAGGAGGCCGTACTCGTCAAGGACTCCGCCCGGATCGTCCTCGACCGCACCGAGGCCGACGGCGGCAACCCGGTCCACAACGGTGTCCGGGCCTACCCCGACGCGACGCCGGCCGTCCGGATCACCGGATCCAGTGCCGATGTCACCGTCCGCCGGAGCCGGATCCCCGGGCCGAAGGTCGCCGGCATCGCGGTCGACGCCGGGGTGACCGGCGCCGTCATCACCACCAACCAGATCACCAACAGCGCCGGCCGGGGCGTACTGGTCACCGACGCCCCCGGCACCGTCGTGGTGAGCAACACCTTCACGCGCAACTGCGGGACCGACCTGGAGCTCGCCGGGAACTCGGCGGGCGCGGTCGTCGCGAACAACATCCTGACCAAGCGTCCGGCCCCGGCCTGCGCCGGCGGACCCTCCACAGCCACCCCGCTGGTGGTGTCGGCCGACTCCACGCAGGGCACCAGGACCGACCACAACACCGTCGTCCCGCTGAACTCGCCCGGCTACTCCTGGGGCGGCACCTCCTACCCCACCCCCGAGGCCTTCCGCGCCACCGGCCAGGGCGCGCACGACAACGCCACCGACCCGAAGCTGGCCCTGGACATCGGGTTCTACGCCCCGCTCGCCGCCGAGGGCATCACGGACGCGGCCGACCCGACCGCGCCCGGCACGCTGGACACCGACATCCGGGACTACGCGCCGACCGACCACCCCGGCATCGCCGACACCGCCCCGTCCGGTCACCGGGACCGCGGCGCCGCCGAGCTCGTGGACCAGCTGAGCGCCCACCTGAACGGCACCCCGTACTCCCAGGCCGACCACCCGCTCAACGCCCGTTTCACGGTCGGGTACAACGCCGGCTGGGCACCGGGCTCCGGCTCGCTGGACTTCGGCGACGGCAGCGCGCCCCTCGCGGTCACCCCGGAGACCCGGTCCGTCGACCACGACTACCCCGCCGCCGGCACCTACACCGCCACGCTCACCGCCACCAGCCGCACCGGTCTGGTCCGCACCTCCATCAGCCAGGTCACCCTCGCCCCCGTCGCCGACCTCCGGACGGAGGTCTGGGCAGCGAGCGGTGATACGTCCCGGGCGGGAGCCACGGTGGGGGTCCGGAGCACCAGCCCCTGGCCGATCGTCCGGCACGTCGTCGACTTCGGTGACGGCACTGCGCCTTCGGTCGTCGAGGGCGCGAACGCGGAGCCGCGCCTGCCCCACGAGTACGGCGTGGGAGGGACCTACACGATCACCGCGACGGTCACCGACGACCACGGCCGCACCGCGAGCACCTCGTCGGCGTCGTCCGTCCGCGGCCCGCAGGCAGGCCTGCCGTTCACCGGCTACTTCGGCGGACCCAGCACCCACAACGGCCTCTTCGACAACGGCCGCTGGCTGCTCAGCTACTACCAGAGCGACTCGACCCCGTCCACCGTCTGGCGCTTCGGCGACCCCGGCGACCTCCCCGTCGTCGGCAACTGGGACAACACCTGCCGGTGCCAGCGCGGCATCTACCGCCCCGGCACCTCCACCTTCGCCCTGCAGCACGGCAACGGTTCCGTCTCCACCGTGCCGTTCGGCGACCCGGGCGACATCCCCGTCGTCGGAGCCTGGGACGGCCCCCGCACCCGGAACGACCAGCTCGCGATCTACCGCCCGGGCAGCGGCCTGCTGGCCGTCCGCCACGACGACGGCAGCGTCACCTCCCTGCGCTTCGGCGACCCGGGCGACATCCCCGTAGTGGGCGACTGGGACGGCGTCAAGCACGCCCAGTTCGGCCTCTTCCGCCCCGGCCGCAACGCCGGCGACCCCAACCTCTTCATCCTCCGCCACGACGACGGCACCGTCTCCGCCGCCGCCTACGGCGAGAAGGGCGACCTGCCCGTCGTCGGCGACTGGCTCGCCAAGGGGCGCACCACCTACGGCATCTACCGACCGAGCACCCACCGCTTCGCCCTCAGCAACGCCTACGCCGGCCGGCCCGACACCGCCTACACCATCTACAACTACTGACCGGTGGCGCGAGCAACACCGGGGCGGCGCCCGGTGGGGGGCCGCCCCCGGGGCGGTAGCG
>NZ_JBHJRC010000422.1:0-5397 GCF_042261735.1 Kitasatospora sp. NPDC056327
CCGGGGTGCAGTGCGGCGAGGTCGGTGAGGCCGTACCAGGCGGTGAGGTAGACGATCGGGGTGGCGGCGGCCTGCGCGAACGACCAGCCCGCCGGGACCCCGGTGAGCAGCCGGGCGTCGGTGACCGTGGTGGGGGCCATCGCCCCCGTCAGCAGCCCCATCACCCGGTCGCCGACGGCGATTCCGCTGACGTCCGGGGCGACCTCGGTGACGACGCCGGCCCCCTCGGAACCGATCGGCGCATCGCCCGGGTACATGCCGAGCGCGATCATCACGTCGCGGAAGTTCAGACCGGCCGCCCGCACCGAGATCCGGACCTCGCCGGCGCCGAGCGGGCGTCCGGCCTCCTCGTCGGGCAGCAGGGCCAGGTTCTCCAGCGTGCCCTGTTCGGTGACGTTCAGCCGCCAGGCGTCGCCGGCGGGCCGTGCGAGCCCGGCCTCGGTGTGACGGACCAGCCTGGGGACCAGCAGCCGGCCCTCGCGCAGTGCGATCTGCGGCTCGTCGGCGCCGATCGCGGCGGCCAGCGCGGCGCCGGGGTCGGCGTCCTCGCGGTCGGTGTCGACCAGCAGGAAGCGGCCCGGCTGCTCGGACTGCGCGGAGCGCACCAGGCCCCACACCGCCGACAGCACCGGGTCGCCGCCGCGGTCGCCGGGCAGCACCGGGACGGCGCGGTGGGTGAGGATCGCCAGCCGGCCGCCGGCGAACCGGTCGTCGGCCAGCCAGGTCCGGAGCAGGGCGAGCACCCGGCCGGTGACGGCCGTCGTGTCCTCGCCGGCCCCGGCCGCGACCGGGACGACCACGGCCGCCGGGACGGCCGTCAGCGCGGCGAGGTCCCCGGTGCGCACGTACTCGGCCGGCGCGGTGTCCGCCTCGGCGGTGTGCGCGTTCCACGCCACCCGGTAGAGGTTCCCGGCCGCGGCCGGGCCCGCCTCGACGGCCGCGGCGCGGCGCAGGGTGAGCGCGCCGACGGAGAGCACCGGGGTACCGGCCGGGTCCACGGCGCCGAGCGCCAGCGTGTCGGCGGCGGCCGACGGTGTGAGGGTGACCCGCAGCACGGTGGCACCGGTGGCCCGCAGGGTCACGTCGGCCCAGGTGAAGGGGATGCGGGTGTGCACGTCGTCCGGGGCGAGCCCGAGGGCGTGCAGGGCGGCGTCGAGCAGGGCGGGGTGGACGCCGAAGCCGGTGGTGTCGGTGCCCTCGGGCAGGGCGACCTCGGCGTACCAGGTGTCGCCGTCGCGCCAGGCGGCCCGCAGTCCCCGGAACACCGGACCGTAGGCGAGGCCGTGGTCGGCGAGGCGCTCGTACAGGCCGTGGAGGACGGCCGGTTCGGCGCCGGCCGGCGGCCAGTCGGCGGTCGGCGCCGGCCCGGCCGGGGGCGCGACGGCGGGAACGAGGGTGCCGCCGGCGTGGCGGGTCCAGACCAGGTCGAGCTGCTGCTCGTCGCCGTCCTCCGGGGCGGAGTGCACGGTCAGCGCGCGGCGGCCCTGCTCGTCGGCGTCGCCGACGACGACCTGCAGCCGGACGGCGCCGGTCGCGGTGAGCACCAGCGGGGCCTCCAGCGTCAGCTCCTCCACCGTGTCGCAGCCGACCTGGTCGGCCGCGTACAGGGCGAGGTCCGCGAAGGCGGTGCCGGGCAGCAGGATCGAGTCCTGCACCCGGTGCTGGGCCAGCCAGGGCTGGGTGGCGGCGGAGATCCGGCCGGTGAGCAGCAGGCCGTCGCCCTCGGCGAGGCCCACCACGGCACCCAGCAGGGGGTGTCCGGCGGTGCCGAGCCCGGCACCGCCGACGTCCCCGCCCGAGGTGGGGCGCAGCCAGTGGTGGACGCGGTCGAACGCGTACGTCGGCAGTTCCTCGGCCGGTACCCGGCCGGCGCCGGGCGTCGTCACGGCGGCCCAGTCCGGACCGGCGCCGTGGGTGTACGCCTTCGCCAGCGCTTCGGTGTGGCAGAGGGTTTCGCTCCGTCCGCGGTGCTGGGTGTGCAGGGTGGCGATGCCGTCGGTGGGGAGGGTTTCGGCGGTCAGGGCGGTGAGGACGGGGTCGGGGCCGATCTCGACGTAGGTGGTGGTGCCGCGGCGGTGGAGTTCGGTGAGGCCGTCGGCGAAGCGGACGGCGCCGCGCAGGTGGCGCACCCAGTAGTCGGCGTCGAAGGTCCCGACCTCCCGGCCGTCGACGTTGGAGACGACCGGCAGGACCGGCCGGCCGTACGTCAGCTTGTCGGCCTCGGTGCGGAACTCCTCCAGGATCGGGTCCATGTGGGGGGAGTGGAAGGCGTGGCTGACCTTGAGGGCGGAGGTCTTGCGGCCCTGGGCCTTCCAGTGGGCGGTGAGGGCTTCGACGGCGTCGGTGTCGCCGGAGATCACGACGGAGGTGGGGGAGTTGACGGCGGCGAGGGTGGTGCCGGGGGTGAGGGTGGGGGTGATCTCGTCCTCGGTGGCCCGGATCGCGGTCATGGTGCCGCCGGTGGGGGCGGACCACATGAGGCGGGCGCGGGCGTTGACGAGGGTGCAGGCGTCCTCCAGGGAGAGCACGCCCGCGCAGTGCGCGGCGGTCAGCTCGCCGATCGAGTGGCCGATCAGCAGGTCGGGGCGCACGCCGTGGTGGACCAGCAGGCGGAAGAGGGCGCTCTGGTAGGCGAAGAGGGCGGGCTGGGCGTGCCGGGTCTGCTGGAGGGCGTCGGCGTCCTCGCCCCACATCACCTCGCGCAGGCCGGGGGCGAGGTGGGCGAGTGCGGCGTCCAGGGCCTCGGCGAACACCGGGTGGGCGGCGTGCAGTTCACGGCCCATGCCGAGCCGCTGGGAGCCCTGCCCGGAGAACAGGAACGCCGTCCTGGCGCCCTCCGGGGCCGTGCCCCGCAGGACGTCGGCGGACTCGCCGTCCCCGGCCAGCGCCGCCAGGGCGGTCAGCAGTCCGTCGCGGCCGGCCGCGAGGACGGCCGCCCGGTGGGGGAAGTGCGCACGGGTCAGGGCGAGGGTGCGGCCGAGTGCGGCCGGGTCCAGACCGGGGCGGGCGGTGGCGAAGGCGTGCAGCCGGGCGGCCTGGGCGCGCAGCGCGGCGGGGGACTTCGCGGAGAGGGGCAGCAGGGCCGGGCCGGTCTCCCCGGCGGGCGCCGGATCCGGTTCCGTCCCCGGCGCTGTGTCCGGTTCCGCGTCCGGCTCCGCACCGGGCCCGGGGTCCGGCTCGGGGGCCTGCTCCAGGATGACGTGGGCGTTGGTGCCGCTGATGCCGAAGGACGAGACGGCGGCCCGGCGGGGGCGCTCGGTCCTCGGCCACTCCACGGCCTCGGTGAGCAGTTCGACGTCACCGGCCGACCAGTCGATGTGCGGGCTGGGCTCGGTGACGTGCAGGGTCTTCGGGATCACCCCGTGCTGCATCGCCATGATCATCTTGATCATTCCCGCGACGCCGGCCGCGGCCTGGGTGTGCCCGATGTTGGACTTGATCGACCCCAGCCGGACCGGGCGGCCCTCGGCCCGGCCCCGGCCGTAGGTGGCGATGACCGCCCGGGCCTCGATCGGGTCGCCGAGGGTGGTGCCGGTGCCGTGCGCCTCGACCGCGTCCACGTCGGCGGTGGTCAGTCCGGCCGCCGCCAGCGCGGCCTGGATGACCCGTTGCTGGGCCGGGCCGCTGGGCGCGGTCAGGCCGTTGCTGGCGCCGTCCTGGTTGACCGCGGAGCCGCGGATCAGGCCGAGGATCCGGTGGCCGTTGCGGCGCGCGTCGGAGAGCCGCTCCAGCAGCAGCAGGCCCGCGCCCTCGCCCCAGCCGGTGCCGTCCGCCGAGGCCGAGAACGCCTTGCAGCGGCCGTCGGCGGACAGCCCGCGCTGCTTGCCGAACTCCACGAACGGGCTCGGCGAACAGATCACCGTGACACCGCCGGCCAGCGCCAGCTCGCACTCGCCGGAGCGCAGCGACTGCGCCGCCAGGTGCACCGCCACCAGCGAGGCCGAGCAGGCCGTGTCGATCGAGACCGACGGGCCCTCCAGACCGAAGGTGTAGCTGACCCGGCCGGACGCCACCGAGGTGGTGGTGCCGGTGGCGAGGTAGCCCTCCAGGTCCTCCGGCACCGGACGGGCGTCCGCGCCGTAGTGCTGCGGGATCACGCCGGTGAAGACGCCGGTGCGGCTGCCGCGCAGTGCGGCGGGGTCGAGGCCTGCGCGTTCGAAGGTCTCCCAGGCGGTCTCCAGCAGCAGCCGCTGCTGGGGGTCGGTGGCGAGGGCCTCGCGCGGGGACATCCCGAAGAACGCCGGGTCGAAGCCGCCCGCGCCGTCGACGAACCCGCCGTGCCGGGTGTACGTGGTGCCCGGGTGGTCCGGGTCCGGGTCGTACAGCCGGTCGAGGTCCCAGCCGCGGTCGCGCGGGAACTCCCCGATCGCGTCCGTGCCGGAGGCCACCAGCTCCCACAGCTCGTCGGGGGAGGTCACGCCGCCGGGCAGCCGGCAGCTCATGGCCACCACGGCGATCGGCTCCTGGCGCTCGGCCTCCAGCTCGTGCAGCCGTCGGCGGGCCTGCCGGAGGTCGGCGGTGGCGCGCTTCAGGTAGTCGCGGAACTTCTCTTCATTCGCCATGCGGTTCAACCCTCAAAAGACGTCGGAGTATCCGGGGCGGCCTGCTTCAGGGGCGGGGCCTGGTTCAGGAGATCCCTAGAACCCGAGTTCGCTGTCGAGCGCGTCGAAGAGCTCGTCGTCGGTGGCCGTCTCCAGGTCGGCCCCGGACTCGTCGGCGGACAGCGTGCGGAGAAGTGCCTGGAGGCGGGCGGTGACGGTGCGGTGGTGCTCGTCGGCCAGCGGTCCGCCGGTCAGGGCGGCCTCCAGCCGGTCCAGCTCGGCGAGCGCGGGCGGCCGCTCCTGCGCCCCGTCGGCCGGGGCGAGTTCGTCCGCCACGTGGGCGGCGAGCGCGGCCGGGGTGGGGTGGTCGAAGACCAGGGTGGCGGAGAGCCGGAGCCCGGTGGCCCGGTTGAGGCGGTTGCGCAGCTCCACGGCGGTCAGCGAGTCGAAGCCGAGCTCCTTGAAGGTGCGTTGCAGGCCGATGGTGTCCTGCGCGCCGTGGCCGAGGACGGTGGCGATGTCGGCGAGCACGGTCTCCTGCACCAGGGCGCGGCGCTGCTCGGCGCCCAGACCGGCGAGCCGGCTCTGCAGCGAGGGGCCGCTCGCGGTGGCCGCCGCGGCGGTCCGCCGGACCCGCACCAGCGCGCTCAGGATCGGTGGCAGCCCGCCCGCCGCGGCCCGCAGCCGGCCGGTGTCGATGAGGGCCGGCACCAGGTTCGGCGTGCGCCGGGCGAGCGCCGAACTGAACAGCTCCAGGCCGCGCTCCGAGGGGAGCGGCGTCAGGCCGGTCTGCCGGATCCGGGAGAGCTGGGCGGCGTCCAGGTGCTCGGTGATGGCGCTGCTCTGCTCCCAGAGC
>NZ_JBHJRC010000423.1:0-5391 GCF_042261735.1 Kitasatospora sp. NPDC056327
GCCCTGGCCCGGCCGGGGCCCCGCCGCCGCCCGGATCAGTCCTCGTTCCGCTGCGGGCGCAGCAGGGTGCGGCCGTACTCGATCATCTTGGCCGCGTAGTCCGGCGTCCAGTCCGCCCGGTCCGCGATCTCGGCGCCGGACAGCGCGTCGAACCGGCGCGGGTCCGCAAGCTGGGCAGCCGCGACCGCCTGGAAGTCGGTGGCCCGCTCGGCGGCGGCCCGGAAGGCCAGCGCCAGCTCGGTGGAACGGCGCAGCAGCTCGGCCGGGTCGTCTATCGACTCCAGGTCGAAGAAGCGTTCCGGCTCCGGTTCGTCGGCCTGCGGCTCGAACAGCAGCTGCACCGGCCGTCGTCGCCGGCCGGACGCCGTACCGGCGCCCGTGCCGGGACCGGCCGGTGCGGCGGGGCCGCTCGGGTCGGACGCCTGCGCATGGGAGTCGGGCATGGACGGACACCTCCGGGTGCTCGATGAGGGTTCGGGCGACGGCTGCCCCGGTCGGGCGCCGCCCGGTCGTGGCCGTCGTCCATTGTCTCGCGGCGGCGGCCGGTAGCGGAACGGTGCGCGTCCGGGTGCTATTCCCGCCCGGCGCGCAGGGTGGGTGTGTCCGCCGGTCCGGACCACCGCGCGCCCCTGCCGTTCGCGCCGCCCCACCGCCGGGCCCGCCGCGGTGCCGACCGGCGGCGGGGCCCGGCACGGGTCAGGGCCGGCTCAGCCGCACCCGGTGTCCGGACAGGTGGTGCAGCACCCGGTGGTTGGCCTCCCAGCCGTCGGGGAAGGCCACCGGGACGCCCAACTGCACCGGTTCGGTGGCCGGGTGCTCGTCCAGGAGCTCCGCGATCCCGGCCCGGGCGACCACGATGCAGGCGTGCCGGTGCCGGGAGGCGAGCACGCAGAGCCGGCCGGTCTCCAGGTGGAACGCGGTCGCGTCCGGCCGCCCCGACAGCGGGTGCAGCACCACCGTGACGTCGTACTCCCGCCCCTGCAGCCGGTTCGCGGTGTCGACGGTCACCGCCGGCCCCGCCGTCGGGTCCACCGGCACCCCCGCCCTGACCAGCGCCGCCCGCACCGCCGCGGCCTGGTCCCGGTGGGCGGTGCCGACCGCGACCCGGTCCGCGGTGAGCGGGGCGGACCCCTGCTCGGAGTGCGCGCTCAGCCCGCGGTCCAGCAGCCGGCGCACGGTCGCCGCGACGGCCGCGACCGCCTGCGGGTCGGTCCGCACGGTGTGCCGGGCCGGCAGCTCCAGCAGCGCCCAGCCGTGCTCCGCCGCCCGGTCGATCGCCGCGTCCACCGCCGAGCCGTCCGGCCGCACCGAGGCGGTCAGCGTGCGGTCCTGCGGGCCGGTGCCGGAGCGGAACGGCGTGAACGGGTAGAACGCCCCGGAGATCAGCGGCGCCGCACTGGCCGGCAGCCGCCAGGACACCGGCAGCCGGTGCGGCCGGATCTGCGGGTTGTGCGCGAGCAGGGTGACCACCGCGCTGCTCGACGGGTCGTACGACAGGCCCGCCCACTGCTCGGTGCCGACCACCGTGAACGGGTCCAGCTGGCCCGGGTCGCCGACGAACAGGGCCCGCTCGAACAGCCGGGCCACCGCGAGCAGCGCGTCCGAACGCATCTGGTACGCCTCGTCGACGATCGCGTGCCGCCACGGCTGCTCGGCCCGCACCCACTGCCACTTGGCCGAGGTGGAGATCACCACGTCCAGCTCGGCGAGCTCGGCGACCTTGTCCGAGGGCGTGACGTTGGGGTGCCGCAGCACCTCCGGCCCGGGGCGGGCGTCGGCGGCGTGCAGCCGGCCGATCGTCAGATCGGTGGCCTTCGCGGCCAGCCGGTCGACCAGGTCGTCCACCTGGCCGTTGGTCTGGGCGACGATCATCAGCCGCTCGCCGGCCGCGACCAGCTCCCGGGCCGCGCGCACCACCAGGGTCGACTTCCCGGCGCCGGGCGGCGAGTCCACCACGACGCCGCGCGGCGCCCCGGCCGCCGGGCGGACGGTCGCCTCCAGGATCCGCGCCACCGCGGCGTCGGCGGCCTCGCCGGGGCTCTGACCGCCGGTGCCGTCCGGCGCCGGCCCGGCGTTCTGCTCGGTGCTCATCGGGCCGCTCACTCCCAGTCCTCGGCGGCACCGGCCACGGCCGGCAGTACGGTGACGACGGCGCCGGGCGGCCCGCCGTGGGTCCACGGCGTGTCGTCCGGATCGGGCAGCGGCGCGGCCTGCCGGACCGTCAGTTCGAACAGGGTGAAGGTGATCCGCTCGCCCGGCTCGGGCAGGCTGCCGGGCTCGGGCTCCTTCCGGCGCCCCATGCCGGACCGCATCCGCACGGTGACGGTGCCCGCCTCCGGGTCCACCGCCGCGATCACGCCCTTCTGCGGGGCCGGGCCCGGGCCGGCCTCCGGGGCCGCGGCCGCCCGCGCCCGGTGCACCTCCCGGCCCAGGTCGGCGTGCGGGCGGTCGTCGGTGCGCACGGTCACCAGCGGGCGCGGCTTGGGGGAGCGGCCGGTGGTGTCGTAGTCCGGCACCACTTCGGTCACCACCCCGCTGAAGGCCTCCCCGGCGAGCCGGTGCTCGGCCATCGCCAGCGGGTCGTCCAGCGCCTCCTGGACGTCCAGCCGGGCCTGCTCGCGCTCGCGCTGGGCCAGCTTGCGGGCGGCCGTCACGGCGTCGTCGATCCGCGGCTGCGGGGGCTC
Organism: Kitasatospora sp. NPDC056327; assembly: GCF_042261735.1. NCBI lineage: Bacteria > Bacillati > Actinomycetota > Actinomycetes > Kitasatosporales > Streptomycetaceae > Kitasatospora > Kitasatospora sp. NPDC056327. Next base: position 2,685 of record NZ_JBHJRC010000423.1, read on the forward strand.
GCCGGCCGCCAGCCGGTCCCGGTGGCCGGTGTACGACCAGCGGTCGCCGGTCCAGCGCTCGGGCAGGTGGCCGGCCGGGGGCAGTGCGCGCAGCAGGTCCAGGCCGTGCCACACGTCGTGCCAGGCCGGCAGCAGTTCCTCGCGCAGGATGCCGCGCAGCTGCTCGACGGCGACCCGCACGGCCTCCCGGGCCGCCGCGGCGTCCCCGCGGCCCCCGCCGCCCGGTGCCCCGGGCTCGCCCCCGGCCTCGCGCAGGGCCGCCGCGGCCGCGTCGTACCGGGCGATCGCCGGGCCGAGCAGCCTGGTGTCGAACACCGGGTCGGTGATCGGGCCGGCCGGCGGGTGCAGCAGCCGGCCGTCGGCGCCGCGGCCGGTCTCGGCCCGCTCGGCCGCCTCCGCGCCGCTCAGCCCGTCCGGCGGGGTGTGCCAGGCCAGCCGGGCGGCCAGGTGCTGGTCCTCCATGTGGCTCTGGCCGGTGGCCCAGTGCCGGGCCAGCAGCCCGGTCATCGGCAGCAGCAGGCTGGAGCCCGGCACCATCGCGCGCTCGGTGAGGTGGGTCAGCCAGCGGCCGAGCAGCGGCACCCGGGCGGGCGCCGGGTACGGGCCCGGGTCCTCGTCCTCGGCGGTGCGGCGGAACCGGGTCGAGCGGCCGAGCAGCGCCAGGTGCCGCACGCCCCCGGTGTTCGGCACGATCAGCTGCGGGGCGTCCGCGCACAGCTCGCGGACCACCGGTGCCTTCTCGCCGGTCTCCGGATCCTTCTCGGAGCCCTCGATCAGCTCGACCTCGTCGCCGAAGGACTCCAGGTAGGGCAGCAGGTCCGCGGCCAGGTCGGCCAGGAACTCCGAGCGCAGGGTGCGGTTGAGCGGCTGCGGCACGACGTGCAGCACCGGTGCCCGCCGGTCGGTGCCGAGCAGCACGGCCAGCGGGGCGCCGTCCTCACCGGCGGTGGTCAGCGGGACGAGCACCATCGGACGGTCGGAGAGGTGCCGGTGGCGGACGGTGGCCAGCGGTTCGGCCCGGCCGCTGCGGACGGCCTCCAGCCGGGCCAGGGTGGACAGCAGGCTCACCGCTGCTCCTCCGGCCCGGCCGGCCCGGGGCGGCCGAGCGCCTCGGCGCGCAGCGCGGCGGCGTAGGCCAGCCGGGCCGCGGCCTCGTCGGCCCCGTCGCCGTCCCGGTCGCCGTCCCCGCCGGGGCCGTCGCCGGTCGCCGCCGCCCCGGTCGGGCCGGTCCGGGCGACCGCCAGGGCCTCGCCCACCGTACGGATGCTGCCCAGCTCGCCCCGGACGCCGCGGCCGAGCTGCTCGACCCGGTCCCCGCAGCGCGCCTGGGCCCGGCAGTGGAAGCCGAGCTCGCAGGTGGAGAGGCAGTCCGGGCTGTACGCGGCGGGCATCGTCGAGACCGTCTTCTCCAGCTCCTCGGCGGACCGGACGGGTACGCCGTCCGCGCCGGGCGAGAGGTCGAGGTCCGCGCCCGGCGGCAGCACCGCCAGCAGCCGCTCGATGCCGGTCATCCGGCTCAGCTGGCGGCGCGTGGTGGACAGCTCGCGCCGGACGTCCACCGGCACGGCGGTCGGCCGGCTGCCGAAGTCCTCGGGGCAGACCAGCAGCACGCTGGTGTGCGGGCTGCCCGGCAGCCGCTGTTCGGCGTACGGGTCCGGGTCCACCGGCCGCCCGGCCGCCGCGGCGGCCGCCTCCTGGAGGGCCAGCACGTAGACGGCGGCCTGCCGGGCGGCGGCGCCCACCTTGCCCGGGTCGGCGCCGCCGTCCAGCACGGGGAAGGACTTGATCTCCACGACGGTGCAGCGGCCGCCGTGCACGACGACGGCGTCCGGCTCCAGGTAGGCGGTGGAACCGGCCACCTCCAGCCGCAGCATCGGGTGGTCGAGGAGCGTCCAGGCGTGCTCCCGGGCGACCGCCTCGGCGAGCGCCGCCGTCGTCCGCTCGGCCCGGACCGCCGGGCCGGAGGAGCGCAGCAGGTCGGGCACCAGCAGCGGCCCGCCGTCGTCGGAGAGGCCCAGCCGGGCGCGCAGCGGCTCCAGCAGCGCGGCGTAGCCGTTCTCCTTCAGCCGGGCCTCGAACACGACGCCGCGCGCCATCGCGAGCGGTGACCGGCCGAAGGGGGCGGGGCGGCCGAGCCGACCGGCCAGCTCGGTCTTGTCCACCCCGGCGGCGTCCAGGACGGCGCGGCGGTGGCATCCCGGATTGGCGGCCAGGGCGGCGAGGGCACGGGCGTTCAGACTGCGCTGCGGCGCCGGTCCGCGCAGCTCGGCGAGCCGCTGGGCGAGCGGCTCCGCCGGCCCGCGGAGCGGGGCGTTCGTCGAGACGTTCATGGTGCGGCCCAGTGTCGCATCCGGCTCCGACAATCCGCCCCGAACGGGCCGTTGACGACGAATCCCCGGCCGCTCCGCGCCGCGGGCCCGCGGGCCGTCCCGGCCGTTCGTCCGCCCCGCCCCGGGCCGCGCGACACCCCTGCTGCCGGCGAAGGCCATGACCGCGCTCGGCTTCGGCGGGGACCTCGCCGTCACGCTGGAACGGCGTTCCGCCGTCGTCCGGTTCAGCCCAGCGCCACCGAGTACGGTGCGAACCGGCGGCTGATGTCTCCGGGCAGGTCGGGGGCGCCGCGCTCCCCGCCCAGGACCCGCCGCTGATCGCGACCACCCCGCTGGTGGTCGCGATGCCCGAGCCCATGGCCCGCGCGCTGGGCTGG
>NZ_JBHJRC010000424.1:0-5284 GCF_042261735.1 Kitasatospora sp. NPDC056327
GCGCACATCCCGTCCGCCGGGGCCCGCCCGCGTTCGCCTCCCGGACGACCTAGAAGAACACCGAACGCCGCTGCACCAGCAGCTGGTAGAGGGTGTGCTGGATGGTCTCGCGCACCTCGTCGGCCAGGTCGAAGACCAGCATCGGGTCGTCCGCGGCCTCCACCGGGTGCCGGTCGGTCGCGATCGGCTCGCCGAACTCGATGATCCACTTGGTCGGCAGCGGCACCGCCCCCAGCGGCCCCAGCCACGGGAAGGTCGGCGTGACCGGCACGTACGGCAGGCCCAGCAGCCGCGCCAGCGTCCTGAAGTTGCCGATCATCGGGTAGGTCTCCTCGGCCCCGACGATCGAGCACGGCACGATCGGCACCCGGGCCCGCAGCGCCGAGGAGACGAAACCGCCCCGGCCGAACCGCTGCAGCTTGTACCGCTCGGAGAAGGGCTTGCCGATCCCCTTGAAGCCCTCCGGCCAGACCCCGACCAGCTCGCCGCGCTCCAGCAGCGCCCGGGCGTCCTCGTTGCAGGCCAGGGTGTGCCCGGCCTTGCGGGCCAGCTCGTTGACCCCCGGCAGCACGAACACCAGGTCGGCGGCGAGCATCCGCAGGTGCCGGTTGCGGGGGTGGTGGTCGTGTATCACCACCTGGGTCATCAGGGCGTCCAACGGGATCGTCCCGGAGTGGTTGGCGACGATCAGCGCGCCGCCCTCGGCCGGGATGTTCCCGATCCCGCGCACCTCGACCCGGAAGTACTTCTCCGCCAGCGGCCGCAGCAGCCCCAGCAGCACCTCCTCGGTGAGCTCCTGGTCGAAGCCGAACTCGTCCACCTCGTAGTCGCCGGTGATCCGGCGGCGCAGGAAGGCCAGGCCGTCGGCGGCGCGGTCCTCCCAGCCCTTGCCGAACGCCCTGGTCGCGGCGGCGCCGAGCGGCCCGGCCAGCGCGCCGCCGACGGCTCCGGCGACCCGGTCGGCCAGGCCCGGCCCGGCGGCCGGCGGCTCGGTCCAGCTGGGGGCGGACTCGATCGGGATGACCTTCGCCTCGCCCGGCGCGTTCTCGGCGGCGGCACTCATGCGGGTTCAGCTCCTGGGTCGGTGCGGGCGGTGCGGGTCGGTGCCACCGGGCCGGGCGGCGGCGTCAGTACGGCCGGTACGGCGGTCCGGAGCCGTCCGGGACGCCGGTGCGGCGGCCGGGGGCCGGACCGAGCAGCGCGGCCAGGCCGTCGGTGACGGCGGTCAGCCGCGCCGGCGGCAGCAGGCCCGGGGACTGCGCGGCGGCGAAGTCCGCGAAGGCCTCCGGGGTGGTGAACGCCGGGCGGTAGCCGAAGGTCTCGCGCAGCCGCGCGGTGTCGACCACCCGGCCGTGGGTGAGCAGCCGCAGCTGTTCGGGCGAGACGTCCACCAGCCGGGTCTGCCGGGCCAGCCCGGCCATCCAGCTGACCGCGGGCAGCAGCAGGGGCAGGGTCGGCCGGCCCAGCCGACGGGCGCACTGCGAGAGCAGCAGCACCCCCTCCCCCGCGACGTTGAGGGTGCCGGTGTTGACCGTGCCCGGCTCGGCCGGGAAGGAGGCCCGGCAGAGCACCTCGGTCACGTCGTCCTCGTGCACGAACTGCAGCCGGGGGTCGTAGCCGAGGACGGTGGGCAGTACCGGCAGCGCGAAGTACTCGCTCAGCGGGGTGTCGGCGCCGGGGCCGACGATGTTGGCGAACCGCAGCACGGTGACCGCGACGTCCGGGCGGCGCCGGGCGAACCCGCGGACGTAGCCCTCCACCTCGACGGCGTCCTTGGCGAAGCCGCCGCCCGGCAGCACCTTCGGCTGGGTCCGTTCGGTGAACACCGCCGGGTCGCGCGGCGCCGAGCCGTAGACGCCGGTGGTCGACTTCACCACCAGCCGCCGCACGCCCGGGGCCTTCTGGCAGGCGCCGAGCAGCTGCATGGTGCCGATCACGTTGGACTCCTTCACCGCGGAGCGGTTCGTGGAGCCCAGTCCGGTGGCGCTGACCGCGAGGTGCACCACGGTGTCGGCGCCGTGCTCGGCGATCACCCGCGCCACGGCGGGGCGGCGCAGGTCGAGCTGCTGGAAGCGGTAGGGCGCGGCGGGCCCGTCCGGCTCCGCGAGCGCGCGCAGGGCCGGGCGGGGCGGCTGGACGTCCACGCCGACGACCAGGTCGACCCCGGGTCTGCGGCGCAGCTCGGCGGCGAAGCGGGCGCCGAGGTGGCGTGCCACGCCGGTGACGAGCACGACCGTTCCCACAGCGCTGCACCCCATTCCTCGGCCCGGGCGACCTGCGTGCACCGTACCGCGCCGCCGCGGCGGGCCGGGAAACGACACCGCCCGCCCGGGCCGTGGGGCCTGGGCGGGCGGTGCGAAGCGCTGGGCGCGCGAGGCGCGGCCGGGGACGCTTACTTCTTGTTGCGACGCTGGACGCGCGTGCGCTTGAGAAGCTTGCGGTGCTTCTTCTTGGCCATACGCTTGCGACGCTTCTTGATGACAGAGCCCACGGAACAACCCTCGCTCACTGAGACTCTCGCCCGTGAGAGACGGAGTCCATACGACTGACGGAGGGCCTAGCCTACCTTCCACTTGCCCAGGGCCGTAATCGCGGCCCCCGGACCGGGCGAACGCCCGGCGAATCCGGGGCGAACGGATACGGGGCCCGCCGTGACGGACCCCGTACCCGGCCGGCCCGCCCTACGCGCTTTCGAGCCGCACGTAGGACTCCTTGAGGTACTCGTGCACTGCCTGCTGGGGCACCCGGAACGAGCGGCCGACCCGGATGGCGGGCAGCTCACCGCTGTGCACCAACCGGTAGACCGTCATCTTGGAGACCCGCATGACCGCGGCCACCTCGGCCACGGTCAGGAAGACGACGTCCTGCAAGGGGCGTTCGCCGGAACTCATGACCATCACCCGACCCTTACCCGTGTGCAAGGCACCGGCTTCCCCTCCGGTGACTCCACCGGCACACGTGTATCCCCAGAGTAGTTATGGGTGGTACCAGTGGGAAGAGGGAGAAGCGCAGTCCTCTGACGGTGAGGGATAAGCCCGTTGCAGTACGTAGCCGATCGGCGGTCTGCACTAGTCGGCGTGCGCACGGAACGCGACCGGGCACCAGGTCTCCACAAGCGGCGGGGCCGGTTCGGCCGCCCGGGTCAGGGCATCAGGCCGTGGTGCGGCAGGACGGCGCGGCGGGTGGCCAGGATCGCCTGGTCGAGGCGGTCCGCCGGATCGTAACCCGCGTCGAAGTCGCGCCAGACCGGCCGGGCGCCGTCGGTCATCCGCAGCGGGGCCGGACGGCGGGTGCGCCGGTAGACCTCGGCGCGCCAGGACTCCGGGGTCTCGGTGGCCGGGTCGACGGGGCGGCCGGCGGCGGTGGCGACCAGGTGGGTCCAGGTCCGCGGGACGACGTCGACGACGGCGTAGCCGCCTCCGCCGAGGGCGATCCAGCGGCCGTCGGTGTGCTCGTGGGCCAGCGCGTGCAGCTCCTGGGCGATGGCGCGCTGGGCGTCCACGGTGACGGCGAGGTGGGCGAGCGGGTCCTCCAGGTGGGTGTCGGCGCCGTGCTGGGTGACCATCACCTGGGGGCGGAAGGCGGCGAGCAGTTCGGGCACCAGGGCGTGGAAGGCGCGCAGCCAGCCGGCGTCGCCGGTGCCGGCCGGCAGCGGGAGGTTGACGGCGGTGCCCCCGGCGGCGGGGCCGCCGGTCTCGGTGGCCCAGCCGGTCTGCGGGAAGAGGGTGGCGGGGTGCTCGTGCAGGGAGACGGTGAGCACCCGGGGGTCGTCCCAGAAGGCCTGCTGGACGCCGTCGCCGTGGTGGACGTCGACGTCGACGTAGGCGATCCGCTCGGCGCCGAGTTCCAGCAGCCGGGCGATGGCGAGGGCCGGGTCGTTGTAGATGCAGAAGCCGGAGGCGCGGTCGGGCATGGCGTGGTGCAGGCCGCCGGCGAAGTTGACGGCGTGCGGGGTCTCGCCGCGCCAGACCGCCTCGGCGGCGGCGACGGACTGGCCGGCGATCAGCGCGGAGGCGGAGTGGACGGCGGGGAAGGACCAGTTGTCGTCGGTGCCGAGGCCGTGCCGGGTGTCCTGCCGTTCGGGGTGGGCGGCCGCGTACTTGACCGCCTCGACGTACTCGGCGGTGTGGACCAGCCGGAGGGTGGACTCCCCGGCGGGCGGTGCGGCCCTGACGGTGACACCCGGTCCGGCGGCGAGGCCGAGGTCCTCGACCAGGCGCATGGTGAGGGCCAGCCGGGTCGGATCCATCGGGTGGCCTGGGCCGAAGTCGTAGGCGGTGACCGCCTCGTCCCAGAAAAGGTGCAGGCCGCAGGAGGTGTCACGCTCGGCTTCGGGCATGGCGTCCACCGTAGTGGGTGGGGGCCGCGCGGCCGGGCAACGGGTCCTTGAACGCCGGTGGTACGGACGTCGGCCCCGGGTCGCCGCCCCGGCGGCCGGAGCGGGTGCGGCCGGGACGGACGCGGGGGCCGGCACCGCACCTCACTACCGGCCGGTACGGCGGTCGGCGGCGGGAGCGCGGGCGCGGACGGCCGGTCCGGGGAGGGGGTGTGCGCGTGAGACACCGCGCGGGCGGTTCGCGCCCGACCTGCGGCGTCGCCTCCGGGCCCGTCTCAGATCGGTGCGTGGGACGCGCTTGAGACGTCTCAGCCCTTGGTCACCACGGCGCCGACCAGCAGAGTCGTCGCCGGGCCCGGCAACACGCCGGACCCACCGACCGTGTGCCGGACCCGGCGCACGCTCACAGGGAGGGAACCCACATGCGCAAGATCATCACCGGTCTCGCGATCGCCGGCCTCGTGTTCGCCGGCGGCGTCTCCACCGCGACCACCGCCTCCGCCGCGAGCGCCGGCCAGCCGTGCTCCGAGTGGAGCACCGCCGAGCCGCTGCTGCGGGCCGGCGCCACCGGCGACGCGGTGCGCGAGCTGCAGTGCGAGCTCAACCGCGCCATCCACCCGGACCGCGGCTACAAGCTGATCGCCGACGGCGTCTTCGGCCAGGCCACGCTGCGCGCCGTCTACTACTTCCAGAACTGTGTGCACATCCAGGTCGACGGCGAGGTCGGCCCGAACACCTGGTCGAAGCTGGACTACTGGAACGTGCAGCCGAACTACGCCTGCTGATCCACCGGGCGGTACCGGGGGGGGGGGGGCCCGCCCGGGGGGGTACGGGGGGGCGGGGGGGTGGGGGGGGGGTGCCGGCCGCAGGGTGGGCGGCGGTGCCGTACCCGCCGCCGCCGTACGCGTCGCCGTCGCCGGTACCGGGGTACCCGGCCTCCTGGTGTCC
>NZ_JBHJRC010000425.1:0-5218 GCF_042261735.1 Kitasatospora sp. NPDC056327
CCGGCGGGGGGACCCCTCCTCCCCAGGTATGACATTTCCCCGGGGCCCGGCCGGCCGGGGCTACTCGACCGCGACGCCCCAGCGCACCGCGAGCCCGGCCAGGCCGCCCGCGACCGGCGTGCCGCTCGGGGTGAACCGCCAGACGCCGCCGTGCCGCCGGAAGGAGCCGACGGCCATCGCGCTCTCCGACACCCCGCCGGTCGCCGCCGTCCACGCGGCGGGTCCGGCGGCGTCCGCGGCGAAGGCCCCCTCCAGGGCCAGCCCGTGCACGTAGCCGAGCGGCAGCGGCGGGTTCTCCTCCTCCTCGGTGGACACCGCGACCACCACCTCGTCCACGCCCGGCGCGAGCCGGCCCGGCTCAAGGGTGAGTTCGGCGCGGCGGACCGGCTCGCCCGGGACCGAACGGGTCGGGTGCAGCCGCACCGCGCCCTCCGGGTCCTGCGGGTTGTTGAAGAACACGAAGTGTTCGTCGCCCACCACGCTGCCGCCCGCGCACAGGAAGGCCGAGACGTCCAGTTCGACCGCGTCGCCGCCGGCCGTGCGGCTGCCCCAGGAGAGCGCGAGGGTCGTGGTGGCGTGCCCGTCCGCCCTGTCCGCCCCGCCCTGTCCGGCCGCGTCGCCGCCGCCCCGCGCCCCGGTGCCCCGTGGGCCGCCGGAGCCGTTCGGCCGCTCGCCCAGGCGGCCGCGCAGACCCTGCTCCGCCAGCAGCTCCACCAGCTCGGGCCCGCTCACCAGGGTCAGCGGCTTGTTGCGGATGTAGTCGTACGAACCCGGCCCGAACCCGGCGGTGGTCACCAGGATGCCCTTGATCGCGCCGTGGTGGCGCACCGTCGAGTCGAGGTCGCGCACCGCGGTGGGGGAGACCGTCGAGCGGTAGCGCTTGGCCTGGATCACGATCCGGCCGCCGGTCACCGGGTCGAGGTCCTCGGCGACCACGTCCACCCCGGCGTCGCCGCTGCGCGCGGTGGTCATCACCCGGAAGCCGCGCAGCCGGAACAGCTCGGCGATCAGCTCCTCGAACTCGATCGGGTCCATCTCGAACAGGTCGGGGTCGTCCTCGCCGCCCTGCCCGGCCACCGTGCCGCCGACCGTCTCCGGCAGCCGGTCCGGCCGCACCTCGTCCAGCCGCTCGGGGCGCGCCGACAGCACGCCGCCCAGGCCCTGGAAGCACTCCACGGCCGCCACCCGGTCCAGTGCCAGCCCGGCGAACTCGCCCCGGTCGACCGTCACCGTGGTGAGGAACCGCTCCGCCTCCCGGCCGGTCGCCGGGTCGATGCCGCGCACGAAGCCGTTCAGCACCACCGAGGCCAGCAGTCCGTCCCCGTCCGCCCGGTAGAGCTCGGTCACCACCCGCAGCGCGGTCTGCGCGAGCACCTCCCGGTAGAGCGCCTTGCGCTCGGTCGCCGGGCGGGCCACCTCGGCCTCCCGGTCGTCGGTCCGCACGTACCGCACCCGGGCGGCCGCCGGGACGACGTCCGCGCCCGGCAGCTCCCAGTTGACCACCAGCTGGCGGCTCGACGCCTCCCAGGCCGCCACCAGCCGGTGCGGGAAGCCCTCCGGCCAGCCCGCCGAGGCGTACAGCACCGCGGTGAAGTACTCCTGCACGGCCTCCGCCTCGCCGGACCGCAGCCGGCGCAGCAACTCCTCGGTGCGGGAGGCCCGTTGCTCGTCCTCCCGGCGGAACCTGGCCACCCACTCCAGGTACTGGCCGTGGTACTCGGCCAGCCGGCGCTGCCGGTCGGCCTCGGCGGCCTGCGCCGCGTACCAGTCCTGCTCGAACCGCGCCCGGGCCTGCGCCACGTACTGCTCGTACTGCTGCCACACCCCCGGGTTGCGGGCCTGCACCGGGTCCGGCGGCGGCACCTGGTAGCGCGCCTGGTCGGGCATCGGCACCGGCTCGCCCAGCCGCCCCGGCTCGAACGGCGGCACCGGACGCGGGGCGAGCAGACTCTGCGGCCGGAACGCCGCACGGCCCAGGCCGGCCCCCAGCAGGCCGCTCAACTCCGACACCCGGGCGTCCAGTTCGGCCGTCCGCCGGGCCGCCTCGGCCTCCCGGGACTGCTGGTACGCCCGCTGCGCCTCGCGCTCCGTGCGGGCCGCCGCCTTCTGTGCCTCGCGCTGTTCCCGCTCCCGCCGGTGCTGCTCGGCGGCCTGGGCGCGCCACCGGGCCTCCTCCCGGCGCTGCTCCTGTCGCTGGGCCTCCGCCCAGACCGCCAGTACCCCGTCGTTCCGCCGCCCCGCCACGTCCACCCCTTCGTTCCACACCGGTCCGCCGCGGCGCGGGCCTCCCGGTCGCGCCGCTGCCGCGCCCGCCACAATAGAACGTGTCCCGGGGGAGTGCGCAAAGGCCCCGCGACCTGCGGCGTCGGCCGGGGGTGAACGGGCGTCAGGCCCCGGCGCCGGGCTCGCGCACCGCGGCGTACCAGCGCCACTCGGTGCGGCGCGGCCGGCCGGGCAGCGCCGCGCGGCCGGTGGCCCAGAGCAGGGTCGGCCAGGGTCCGGCGCCGGGGTGGGGCGCGACGTCGGGGAAGAGCCGGGCCAGGGTGCGGCGGCAGACGTCGGCCGGCGGGTCCCAGGGCAGTCCCAGGCCCCCGGCGACGTCGTGCAGGTGGACCAGCGTCTCCACCAGGCTCATCGCGACGAAGCCCGCCGGGTCGGCGAGCCCCCAGGGGTGGAAGGCGCGGACGTCGGGCGTCCTGGCCCGGGCGGCGGCGACCATGAGCCCGCCGCTCGCCTCCAGGACCTGGAGCAGGGCCCCGGGGCCGCCGTCCCGCTCGGCGAGGACGAAGTTCCTCGGCCCGCCGGGGAACGGCCGCCGGGTGGCGAACGGCACGTAGCGGTCCCGGGGCGGTTCCTCCGGGCCGAGCTGGGCGGCGTAGGCGAGCAGGTCGTCCGCGAGGTGCTCGACGGTGCTCCAGCAGTCCCAGGCGACGCCGCCGGCCGGGCGGGACCAGTCGGCGCCGGCGGGGGCGGCGCGCAGGGTCCGCAGGGCGAGCCGGAGCACGGCGGCCAGGTCGTCGGGGGTCACGGGGCCGGGCGTCGGGGCATCGGTGGTGATCATGCCGGGACGCTATCCGGTGGCCCGTCGTGCGAAAAATGCCCCTGGGGGTATCTCTGCTACAGTCGGAGATACCCCGGGGGGTACACCGGGCCCGCCGCGCCGGCGGGTCTCCGAGCAGGACGTGAAGGAGAGGCACGTGTTCTTCGTCGACACCCTGGAGACCGAGGGCCCCGGCAACCGCGGCCACCTGGCCGGCGGGCCCGAGGGGGCCGTCGTGATCGACCCGCCGCGCGACACCGACCGGGTGGTCGCCGCGGCCGCCCGCCGGGGAGTGCGGATCGCCCGCGCGGCCGGGACCCACGTCCACAACGCCCGCGTCACCGGCGGCCTGGAACTCGCCCGGGGCACCGGCGCCCACCACCTCGTCCCGGCCGACGCCGCCGTCTCCTACCGGCGGGTGCTCGTGCACGACGGCGGCGAGTTCGAGACCGACCCGGCCGCCGGCCTCACCCTGCGGGCCGTCGCCACACCGTCGTGACCACCTGACCGCCCACCCCCAGGGCGCACCACCCGTACGGCACCACCCCGCAGGAGCACCACCATGCACCACCCCCCACTCCGTCCCGCCCCCCGAATACCCACCGGGCCCCGCCCGGCCCGCCCCCGGGGCACCGGCACCGGCGCCCCGACCGCCGGGCCCGGATCCGCCGCCGCCCCGGCCGCACGCCCCGCGTCCCTCCCCCCGGGAGCACGCCGATGACCACCCTGCTGCTGGCGCTCGCCGCCGGGGCGGTCGTCGGGCTGGTGCTCGGCGGGCTCGGCGGCGGGGGAGGCATCCTCGCCGTCCCCGCGCTGATCTACCTGCTCGGGCTCAGCCCGGCGGCGGCCACCACCGCCGCCCTGCTGATCGTCCTCGCCACCTCGGTCTCGGCGATCGTCGCCCACACGAGGGCCGGCACCATCCGCTGGCGCACCGCCCTGGCCTTCGCCGCCGCCGGCCTGCTGCCCGCCGCCCTCACCGGCGCCGCCGCGGCCCGGCTGCCGCAGGGCGTGCTCACCGCCGCCTTCGCGCTGGTCGCCGCCCTGGCCGGCCTCCGGATGCTGCGCCCGCCGCGCCCGGCCCCGGCGGCAGGTCCGCCCGTGCCCGCCGGGTCCCGCGCGGGGCGCGCCGCCGCCTCGGGGGCCGGGCTGGGCGCACTGACCGGCCTGCTCGGTGTCGGCGGCGGCTTCCTGGCCGTGCCGGCCCTGGTCGGCGCGGTCGGGCTCTCGATGGAGGCCGCGATCGGCACCAGCCTGCCGGTGATCGCGGTCAACGCCTCCGCCTCCCTGGTCACCCGGGGCGGCGCGGCCGGGCTGGACTGGGCCGTGATCGCCCCCTTCACGGCCGCCGCCGTGCTCGGCGCCTGGGACGGCAAGCGGCTCGCCGCCCGGCTCTCCGGCGCCGTCCTCCAGCGGACCTTCGCGGGACTGCTGCTCGCCGTCGCCGTGGTGATGGGCGCCGACGCCGTGCTCCGACCCTCCTGACTCCCCCCGTACCGCCGTTGCCCGGCGAACCCTTCAGAGACCCCTTCCCCGAGGAGCCCCCATGGCCACCCCCACCGAACTCACCCCGGCCCAGGCGCACCCCCGCCTCGCCACCCTCACCGTCGTCGACGTCCGCACCCCGGGCGAGTACGCCGCCGGGCACGTCCCCGGCGCCCTGAACATCCCGCTCGACCAGCTGGAGCGCGCCCTCCCCGCGCTGCGCACCGCCGCCGCCCGCGGCGACCTGCTCGTCGTCTGCGCCTCCGGCAACCGCTCCGGCCGGGCCTGCGAGGACCTCGTCGCCGCGGGCATCCCGGCCGCGACGCTGGTCGGCGGCACCAGTGCCTGGGCCGCCGCCGGGCACGAGGTGCGGCGCCCCGAGGGCGCGCCGGCCCGGGCCCCGTGGGCGATGGACCGCCAGGTCCGCTTCGCCGCCGGCGGCCTCGTGGTGGCCGGGCTGCTCGCCGACCGGGCCCGCCCCGGCCTCCGCTGGCTCTCCGCCGGGGTCGGCGCCGGCCTGGTCCTCTCGGCGGTGACCAACACCTGCGCGATGGGCAACCTGCTCGCCCGCCTCCCGCACAACCGCCCCCGTCCGGGCCAGGTCCCCGACCTCGACACCACCCTCGCCGCCCTCACCGGGGCGCACTGACCCGGCGCGGGAGCGCGGCCCCGCCACCGGAGGACTCCCCGCTC
>NZ_JBHJRC010000426.1:0-5181 GCF_042261735.1 Kitasatospora sp. NPDC056327
CCGCCCCGCCCGTCCGGCCGGGCGGGGCGGCGCTCAGAACACCACCGAGTGCCGGCGCGCCAGCGCTTCCAGCCGCTCCCAGAAGGTGTCGTCGACACCCCAGACGTGCCGGGGGCTGTCCTGGTGGAAGTGGGCCTCGGCCGGGTCCAGGGCCAGTCGGTCGAAGGCGACGAACGCGCCGACGACGACCGGCAGGCGCAGCAGGCGACGGTGGGTGCGGGCCTCGGAGCCGAACCAGCGGCCGAGTTCCCGGTCCACCGCCGCCGGGCCGGGCCCAGCCGTGCCCCGCCGTCCTTCCAGCATCCTCCTGCGGTGCTCGTACGCCAGGTCCATCGCCAGTCCCACCCGCCCATCGGTGAGCACCATGTTCCGGAAGCAGCCGCCGGTCCGCAGGCCCGCCGCGCTGTCGCGCTGCTTGGGCGCGTACGAGTGCCCGTCCAGCAACCAGCCGGAGACCCGCGCGGTCCGGGAAGCGTCCGGGTCGGTCGGCCAGGTGTCCAGGCCGGGGTTCCCCGCCGCCGCCATCGCCGCGACGAAACGGTGCGCCCGCGCCACCCGTTCCCGGCGCGCCGCGCGGTCGGCCTGCTCGGCCAGGGACCGGCGCAGCTCCCGCTCGGCCGCTGCGGCCGCGGCGGCCTCCCGGGCCCGGTCCGCGCAGGCGTGGCAGAGCCAGGGCGTTCCGGCCCGGCCCTGGTGCGAGCGGCAGAACGCCGCGTGGCAGTGGTCGCAACGGCCGATCGCCACCACTGCGCACGGCGCTCCCGCGGGAAGGACGAACTCGCAGTGCGTGAGGTGCGGTTGTGTCATGGTCCCCTCCCGGACGGCGCCGTGGCGGCCCGGCGCCCGGAGACCAGTGTGGCGGCTCGTCCCGTCGCCGGGTGGCGGCGTTACCGCTCCGGGACGTAGAGGACGGCGGCCGTGCGGGAGGCCGGACCGTCGGGGCCGGACCCGCCGCGGGCGCCGAACGGGACGGGATCGGGGCGGGTCCGTCGGGAAGTCCGGTGGACGTGGCACCGCCACCGGCGTCGGCCGTCCGCCCGGGTGGTGCCCGCAGCGTCGTTTCACGCCGCCCCGGAGGCCGGGCGGCGCGCCGCTGCAGGACTCCGCCCCGCCCGGTGACGGGGACGGCGACGGTGCTCCAGGCCGTGTCGCGGGCCGGGCCGTTGCGGCGGTGGTGGGCGGGTGCGGTGGTCATGTCGTCCTCGCTCTCCCCGGGGCCGGTGGTCGTGGGCTGAGAGGGTGGGCCCGGGATCTGGGATACTCCAACCCGGTCGGGCCGGTGCGGACAAGGGGTTTCGTGACATGACGACAGCGATCGGCGGGGGCGACCGGGCCGATGCCCGCCGCAACCGGGCCAGGGTGATGACCGCCGCGGGCGACGCCTTCGCCGAGCAGGGGCTCGACGTGCCGCTCGGCGAGATCGCCCGCCGGGCGGGGGTCGGTGCCGGTACCGTCTACCGGCACTTCCCGAGCAAACAGGTCCTCCTGGAGGCGGTGTTCGTCCACCAGCTGAACGACCTGATCGCCTCCGGCGAGCGGCGGGCGGCCCAACCCGATCCCACGGAGGCGTTCTTCGGATTCCTGCTGGACATCGTCGGGACGACCGCCCGGCGCGGGCACCTGTGCGCCATCGTGGCCGCCGCCGACGGCAGCTGGCCGCGCCCGCTGCTCACGGCGGCCGTCCAGCGGTTCCGCCAGGTGCTCGCCGCGCTGCTCCGCGCGGCCCAGCGGGCCGGCGGCGTCCGGGCCGACGTCGGGCCCGAGGACGTCGCCTCCCTCACGGTCGGCTGCGACTCGATGATCACGGCCCGCGGTGACCGGGCGGCGGGCCTCAGGCTCGTCCGGCTGACCCTGGACAGTCTGCGGCCGCCCGGCGCCGTCACGGAACGCGGAGTGTTCCGTGACCTCCCGGGCCCCCGGCGGGAGGGTGCCGTCGCCGGCTGCGAGGAGTGCGGCACCCCGTTCGCCGTCCGGCCCACCGGGCGGCCGGGGCGCTACTGCGGGGCCACCTGCCGCCAGCGGGCCCGGCGCCGACGGCTCGCCGACGGGGGTGCCGGCGCGGGCGCCGGAATCGGCGGGACCGCCGTTCCGCCACCTCGCTGACGCAACATCAGTACACAGTCGGTCGGAACGTCTGATCGACCGTCAAAGTTCCTTGTTTCGCTGCGAACTTGTGTGAAGTCCCTTTAAGCTCCTGTTAACAATGGCGGCTTTTCGCCACAAACGAACGCCCTCATGAGGTCGGGCGGAAGGCCCAACTGCACGATGAGAGCAGGGATGACAACGACACGTGATCAGGAATCCGGTGCCGCCCGCGGCCCGGAACGGCGGCCGCCGGGCGTGCTCGGCCGCCGGACGGTGATCGGCGCCACGGCGCTGGCCGTCGGCATCGGGGCGGCCTCGCTGGCGACCGCTCCGGCCGCCTTCCCCCAGCCGGGGGACGGCACGGTGACGGTCCGCGTGGTGCGGGCGGTGGACACCGACGGGGTGTGGCAGCCCGCCCTGGAGCCCGGTCTGGCCGGGGTGAAGGTGACCCTCACCGACGACGCGGGCATCGCCGTCGACGGCACCACCGCGGCGGACGGCACGGTCACCCTGGCGCCCGCCACGGCCAGGCTCACCGGCGGCAAGTACCGCGTCCAGGTGGTGAACCCCAAGCCGGGCACGCTCTTCCCGGCCTTCGCCTCCCCCGGGGGCGGCCTGGCCGCCGGCTCCAACCGGCTCAGCAGCAACGAGGAGTTCGTCGACCTCACCGGCGGGAAGAACGCGGCGTTCACCACGGGGCTCTGGAGCCCCGGTGACTACTGCCAGAAGAACGCCACGCTGGTGACGACGTGCCAGCCCGCCGACCGCGAGGGCGGGACCCAGCGCACCCTGGTCTCCTTCCCGTACAGCGCGCGCGGTCAGGACGGCACGGACGTGAAGGCGACCAACATCGCCACCAACGCCGAGACCGGCACGCTCTACGGCATCGCCTGGAACAAGGCCGACCGGCGGGTGTTCTCCTCGGCGGTGGCCAAGCGCACCACGGACTACGGTCCCGGCGGTGCGGGCGGCATCTACGTGACCGACCTGACGGCCAAGCGGACCACGCTCTTCACCACCGTCCCCGACGCCGGTTCCACCGCCCACGGCGGCGGCACCGACGACGGGTTCGTGGCGGTGCCGGGCAAGGAGAGCCTCGGCGGCATCAAGGTCACCGACGACGGCAAGGACCTCTTCGTCGTCAACCTCAACGACCGCAGGCTCTACCGCTACGACGCCACGGCCGCCACGGCCGCGGCGCCGAAGGCCTCCTACCCGATCCCGGACCCGGGCTGCCCGGCGGCCGGGGACTGGCGGCCGTTCGGCCTCGGCCTGCAGGACGGCGGGGGCTTCCTCGGCGGCGTCTGCTCGGGCGAGTCGACCGGCAGGGCGTCCGACCTGCGCGCGGTGGTCCTGCCGTTCGACCTCGCCACCGGCGCCTTCTCGGCGGCGGTGCTGAGCCAGCCGCTGGACTACCCCCGGCAGACGACGGTCGGCGGGGGCCCCTGCGACGGGGCGGCCTGGTTCCCGTGGACCGGCACCTGGCCGACCTCGCAGAACGGCCGGGAGTGCGGCGCCTCCACCATGGCCCAGCCCGAGCCGGAGCTGGGCGAGATCGCCTTCGAGACCGACGGCTCGATGCTGCTGTCCTTCCGGGACCGCTTCGCCGACCGCGCGCCGGCGGGCGTCCCGTACGCCAACGTCATGTCGGGTGGAGACCTGAACAAGGCCTGCCCGGTGAACGGCACGTACGTGATGGACACCAACAACGGGTGCGGGCTGTCCCCCCGGGGCACCCGCTTCTTCGACACCAGTTGGGGCGGGCACCGCAACACGGCGTTCGCCGGCCTGGCGAACTCCAAGGTCGAGAACACCATCGCGACCTCCGCGTTCGACCCCAACCACACCGCGCTCGGCTACGGCACGTCGTTCCTCCAGCGCGACGGCAGGCAGGACCCGGGGTTCGGCTTCCGGCTCACCCCCAAGGACGGGCCCGCACCGTTCGGCAAGGGCGCCTCGATGGGCGACCTGGAGGTGCTCTGCGACCAGGCCCCGCTCCAGATCGGCAACCGGGTCTGGTACGACCCCGAGCGCAGCGGCATCCAGCGCCCGGGACAGAAGCCCGTGCCCGCGGCGACGGTGAACCTCTACGACGAGTCGGGGAAGCTCGTCGGCACCACCAGGACGACCGAGCGCGGCGAGTACTACTTCGACGACTCCAACGTCACCGGTGGCCTCAAGCCGCGCACCAAGTACACCATCCGGCTCGACAACCCCGCCGACTACGCCAAGGGCGGCCCGCTGTACCAGTGGGTCCCGACCGACGCGGACACCGGCGACAACCGGTTCATCGACTCCAAGGGCGTCGTGCCGGCGGGCGGGCAGTACGCCGAACGCGCGCTGACCACCGGCGGACCGGGCGAGAACGACCACACCTACGACTTCGGGTTCCGGCAGCAGGAGGGCGTGCTGCGCCTGGTCAAGCACGACCAGGACGGCAAGCCGCTGGCGGGCGCGAAGTTCCGGCTGTGGAAGGAGAGCAACGGCACCACCGGGCTGCAGAGCACCGGTGACAGACCCGACACGGCGGTCGGCGACCCCTGCACGACCGGGGCCGACGGCATCTGCAAGGGCAGCGGCACGGCCGGGACGTACTACTGGCAGGAGGTGAGCCCGCCGGAGGGCTACTCCGCGCCGGAGGTCACGGTGTTCGGGCCGCTGGTGCTGAACGCCGAGAACCTGGCGACCGGGGTGGAGGTGACGGCCGTCAACCGGCTGATTCCCACGCCGACCCCGTCGGTCACACCGACGCCGACCGTGACGCCGACCCCCACCCCGACGCCGACCCCGGCGCCGACCGGGGCGACGCCGACCGGTACGCAGGCGCCGTCGCTGCCGAGCCCGGCCGTGACGCCTCCCGCGCCGCCGGCCCCCGTCCCCGGCGGGCCGCTGCCCGGCACCGGTGCGAACGAGGGCATCCCGGTGATGGTGGCCGGTGCGGGCACGCTGACCGTGCTCGGCGCCGGGCTCGTGCTGCTGGCCCGCCGGCGCAGGCTCCGGCAGCAGTAGCAGTGACACCTCCCGCGGACCGGCCCCGAGGGCCGGCCCGCACCGGGCGGGCCCGGGGGGCCCCCGGACCGTGACGGTGGGCGGCGC
>NZ_JBHJRC010000427.1:0-5173 GCF_042261735.1 Kitasatospora sp. NPDC056327
CTGGCCGAACTCCGGCCCGCGACCGGGGGGCGAGAGGACGGACACCACATGGTCGGCATAGACGGCGGGGGCCGCGCTGACGCGCACGACGACGCCCCGAGCCCGCAGTCCCGTCAGGCCCTACCCGCGCAGTCCCGCGGCGCCGGCCCCGGCGGCCCCGCGGCGGACGGCACCCTGCCCACCGCGCTGACCGCCCTGCTGGTGATGTACGGCGAGGCGTACTGGGAGTACGCCCGCCTGCACCTCGGCAACGCCGACGCCGCCGACGACCTGGTCGACGACGTCTTCGCCGACCTCGCCGCCCACTGGGACGTGGTGCTGCGCCAGGAGAACGTCCAGGAGTTCTGCTGGGACGTGCTGCGGGCGACGGTCGACGAAGCGCTGGAGCTCCGAGCCCGGCCGTCGGCCTTCACCACCGCCGCGTTCACCGTCGCGATGAACAGCGCCCGGGACGAGTTCCAGGCGCTGGAGAGCGGCATCGGCCTGTTCGCGGCGATCGGCAACCTCCCCGGGCGTCAGCACGACGCCCTCGTGCTGACCTACGTGCTCGGCTACCCGATCGTCACCGCCGCGCAGCTCATGGGGATCACCCAGAGCGGCGTGTACAGCCTGCGCCGCGACGCCCGCCGCCGGCTCGCCGCCGCACTCGGCCTTGACGAGCAGTCGGCGGAAGAGGCGGAAGAGCAGTGATCGACACCAGCAGGGACGCCGGCACCCAGACCCGCACCGGCCGGGAGGCCGTGGCCCCCGTCGAGGGCTGGGCGCCGCTCGCCGACGCCCGCCTGCCGGAGCCCGAGGGGAGGGGACGGGCCTCGCTCTGCCTCGACGACGCGCCCGCCAGGATCGCCGCACGCCTCGCGCGGCGCAGCGCTCCGTCGCTCCGTCGCTCCGTGGCCGTCCGGCTGGACCGTCACCGCTTCGAACTGCTTGCGCTCTGCCACATCGTGGTGGGCGACGCCCGGGCACCGGAGCGGATCACCGGCCTCGCCGACACCCCGGCCATCGAACCGCACGGCGCGCTCATACTCGGCGCGCTCTGCCACCTGGCCGTCCACGAAGGGGACGACGAGCGGGGCGGCGCGCTGCGGCGGGCCCTGGCGGACGGGCCCCGGACCTGGTGGCAACTGGCCGCCGGGGCCGGCTGCCACCAGGCCGCCTACGCCCTCGGGCTGCTGTCCGCCGGGCGGGGCGACCAGCGGGAGTCACGCCACTGGCACGACCAGGCCCGCCGGCTCTGCGGGCACCGGGACGTCCGCGCCGAGGCCCTGACCGCCCACGCCGGCCTCCAGCCCACCCACGGCCTGTGCACCGGCGTCCGCCGTGCCCTGGCCGCCCTGCCGACCAGCCGCGACCCGGACTTCGGAAGCACCCCCGCGATCGACCCGGCCCCCCTCGCCGCCGCGCTCCGCCGCCACCGCGACGGCCCCTGCTGCCGTCCCACCGCCTCGGGCCCGTCCCGGCCGGGACGCGGGTAGCAGTTCCGCACCTGCCCCGGGCGACGGAGCCCGGTCCCGGCGCCTCCCGTCCCCGGCCCCGCGTGGCGACGGTGTCCACCAGTGGCAACAGGTGGACTGATGGAGTTTCGGTAACTTGCAGCCTTCTGATCGCTCTGGCCTGTGGGTCATCTCGTCGCCAGGACCCCCGGCCGGTTCGGGCCTCAGCCTCGGCGGCGGCCGACCGGTTCCCGAGGTGGCGGGAAGCTTTGGGCGGGCTCCTGCCGGTGGTGGGGTCGGGCGTGGCCGGGGGCCGTAAGCCGCTGGGACTCGGTCAGGGCTCTTCGGGCCTGACCGCAGTTCGGCCAACGCGTGGAGGGTCGGCAGTCCGGCGGACTGCGGCATCGTGCGCTGTAGTTGGCGGCGGGGGCGGGCCCCCCGGTCGGGTGCCCGCCCGGCGGCGGTCAGGCGGGATCCGTCGCTGGCTCGTCGGCGCGCTGGTGGGGTACGGCGGTGGAGTATTGGGCGGCTTGCAGGAGGTAGGAGGCGCGATATTTTCCGTCGGGGTCGGCCATGAGCTGTTCGTGGGTGCCGTGTTCGGCGAGGCGGCCCTGGTGGAGGACGTAGATGAGGTCGGCGTCGGCGGTGGCGGCGAGGCGGTGGGTGATCAGGATCACGGTCAGTCCTTGGTCGGCGAGTTCGCGGATGCGGGCGAAGGCGGCCACCTCGGACTGGGCGTCGAGGGCGGAGGTCGGTTCGTCGGCGATCACCAGGTGGGTGGGGCGTCCGCCTGGGCCGGGGGTGCTGGCGCGGTGGTGGGTGCGGGCCATACCGACGCGCTGCCACTGGCCGCCGGACAGCTGGACACCGCCTTGGAAGCCGCGGGCGGCGAGGGTGTCCCAGCCGTTGGTCTGGGCCTCGACGATCGGATGGAGGTCGGCGTAGTCGGCGGCGCGTTTGAGGAGGGCGGGGTCGTCGCCGTGCTCCGGGCGGCCGACGAGGACGTTGGCGCGCAGGGTGAACGGCCAGCGCTGGAAGTCCTGTTCGAGGATCGCGACGGAGGAGAACAGCTGGTCCCGGTCGGCTGTGGCGGTGTCGGTGTCGTCCCAGAGGATGCGTCCGGTGTCGGGGAGGTAGAGGCCGCAGAGGAGCTTGACGAGGGTGGACTTGCCGGACCCGTTGTCGCCGACCAGGGCGACGACCTGTCCGCGCGGGATGGTCAGGGTGATGTCGGTCAGGGCCGGGGTGGTGCGGCCGGGGTAGGTGAAGCCGACGCCTTTCAGGGTGATGGCGGCGGGGCGGTGCGGGAGGTCGGTGCCGCCGGTGGGGATGGCGCGGCGTTCGGACTCGCCCTGGAGGCGTTCCAGGTCGGCGACGAAGAGGGCTTCCTCGTAGAGGCGGTTCGCGGTGTTGACGAGGGAGGTGATGTCGGCGGCTCCGGTGCGGATGCCGACGACGGCGGTGCCGGCGACGGCGAGGGCCATTTGTCCGTCGTGGACCAGCCAGCCGAGGACGGCGAAGGTCGCGGCGGCGGCCAGTCCGGACAGGGCCGAGGCGAGCACGGAGGTGCCGGCGGCGGCGCGGGCGAGCCGGTTCTGCTCGTGCTCGGACGCTTCGGCCATCGCGGTGTAGTGGCCCAGAATGAACGGTCCGATGGCGTGGACGCGGACCTCCGGGGCGGAGTGCGGCTGGGTGATCAGCTGGGCGAGGATGGCGGCGGCCCGGTGGTGCTGGAGCCAGGCCATCATCGACCCGTAGCGGCGGCGGGCGGAGCGCACCGCGCCCCAGCCCTTCGGGGCGGCAATCAGTACCAGCATGGGCATCAGGACCGGGTCCAGGGTGAGCAGGACACCTCCGGCGGCGACGAGGCCCAGCAGGGCGGTGAGGACGGCGGTGCTCTGGCCGATCAGGCGGCGTACCGCCGCGGTGCCGAAGCGGGCGGACTCCAGCAGTCGGCTGAAATCCGGGTCCTCCAGGGAGGCCAGCTCGACGCGGGCCGCGCGGGTGAGGAACGCGACGGTGGCTGCGCGCTCGGTCTTGGGCTCCAGGCGGTCGCCGGCCCACGCGGAGGCGATTCGCAGGAACGCGGAGAGGGCGGAGGCGCCGCCGACGGCGAGCGCGGCCGGCAGCGCGGCGCGCAGCAGCTGGTCCGAACTGCCGGAGGCGAACAGGAAGGACAGGGCCCGGTTGGTGGCGAGGAGACCGAACGCTGCGGCCAGGGCGCGGCCGATCTCGGCGAGGGCGACGACGGTCAGGGCAGTGCGGTCGGCCTGCCAGGCAAGCTGCAGGGCGGTGCGGAGCATGCCGGGGATCTGGCGGGCGACGGCGAGGAAGCCGATCTTGAGCATGGTCTGCTCGTGGGAGGTGAAGCCGTAGTCATAGCGCAGCGGGCCGCCGAACAGGAACTTCTCGCTGGCGGAGATGCCCTCCTGCGCGGCGGTCCCGGTCCTGCTCTCGGGTGGGCGGGTCTTCAAGCGGGCTCCTTCGCGGGGGCGGTGCGGGCAGGGGTGGTCATCCGTTCTCGCCCGGGATGCGGGGCTCGGAGACGAGGTACTCGGCGCGGCCGGTGCGGCGGGCGGTGAGCGAGGCGCGCAGGGTGCGCAGGCGGCGCGGGCTGACGATGGCCGACCAGCCCTCGATGGAGCGCACGGCGTGGCCGCTGTGGTCGGTGGGGTCGAGGGCGATCCGGTCGATCTCCCGGTCGGTGAGCCGGCCGCCGTCGAAGGCGACGCCGATCTTCCACGGCCAGGGCGGTTCGGGCGGGGTGAAGGAGAGCAGCAGCAGGCGCGGCGCATCGTCCAGGCAGGCGGGGATGAAGCCGATCTCCCTGGCGGTCTCCCGCAGGGCGCACCGCCACGGGTCCTCGCCGGGGGCGAGGAGGCCGCCGGGGCACTGGTACTCGCCCGGGTGGCGGACGGAGGTGACCAGCAGCGGCCGGTCGGCGTGGTCGGTGAAGAACACGCCGGCGCAGGAGACGCCGTGCGGCAGGGTGGGGACGAACTGCTCGGGTGTGAGGAACGCGGTCACCGCGCCCACCCGCCGGGGCCGGGGCGCAGCGTCATGAAGCCGTCGAGGGGCTCGAAGCCGAGGGAGCGGTAGAGGCATGCGCCGGCGGCGGTGGCGCGCAGCTCGACCGATCCGCAGCCGCGGTCCTGGAGGGCTTCTACGAGGGCGGCGGTGACGGCGCGGCCGTACCCGCGCCGCTGGTGGGCGGGGTCGGTGACCACGGTGTGGATGCGGCCCCACAGGCCGGTGGGGAAGGCGGGGCCGAGGTAGCCACGGTAGACGATGCCGATGGCGCACGCAGCGAGGCCGCCGTCGGTGGGGACGACGTGGGCGAGCAGGTTCGGGTCGCTGCCCAGGCGCTCGCGCATGTCGTCGCGGAAGGTGGTGCGCCATTCGTCGGTGAGCGGGCCGCCGTCGAGGACGGCGACGCGCAGGCGCAGCAGTTCGTCGGCGTCCTCGGGGACGGCGGGCCGGACGGCGGTGGTGGGGGTCATGGGCTGGTCCTCTCCGGGATGGATGGATGGTCGGCAGGAGGCGGAGCGGGTCGTCGAGCGGGTACTCGGCCGCGTCGGCCCAGCCGAAGGAGTGCAGGAGGTCGAGGGCGGCCGAGCGCAGGCCGATCGACTCCCGGCCGGCGCGCCGGCCCGGGGGCGAAAGGGGGGGGGTAGAGGGGGCGGCCGCCCGGGGGGTGGGTGGGGCGGGGCCACGCGGGGTAGTATAAAAAAAAACGAACC
>NZ_JBHJRC010000428.1:0-5173 GCF_042261735.1 Kitasatospora sp. NPDC056327
GGCCCGCCGGATGCGGGTGGGCCCGGCCGGGTCGGTCAGCGTTCCAGGAGGGCGATGCGGATGGCCCGCTCGACGTGGGCGGCGGTGTTCTCGTGCCCGGCGGCGTTGGGGTGGACCAGGGTGCTGCGCCTGTCGATGGCCGCGCAGTTCAGCAGGGCGCCCGGCCAGTAGGCCTCCGCGTTGCCGCAGAGGCCCTCGACCCACTTGGTCTCCGCGGGCTGACAGACGTCGTGGCCCACGCTGGAGGAGTGGACGTCGACGTAGCGGTCCCCGAAGAACTCCGTGACCCGCTGGATCGTGGTGTTCAGCTGCTTGAGGACGCCGTCACGGAGCCAGTCGACGTCCGCAGGGGCGATCGAACCGAGCTGGGTGAGGTCGCCGCGGTTGCAGGCGCTGCCCTCCTCCGGCAGCACGGCCGGGTAACCGACCGTGATCACCTTGGCGTTGGGCGCGGCCTGGTGCACCAGGGCCAGCATCTCGATGTACTCGTCCTGGACCCGGGCGAGCCTGTCCTGGATGCTCTCCTCCCCCTCCGGGGGATTGGTGTAGTGGTCGCGACAGGACTTCCCGCCGTGGCCGAGTTCGAGACACTTCAGGAGGATGCCGCCGAACGGCAGGCTGTTGCCGCCGACTCCGACGGTGACGATGTCGGTCCCGTCGCCCAGCTTGGCCCGCTGCGTCTGCGGGTCCACCGCGGCCCAGCCGCCCGAGGGGGGATCGACCGGGCTGATCGGCGTCTGCTTGTTCTTGGCGATGTCGGCGATGGTGGCGCCGCCGCAGCCGGCGTTGGTCAGCCGGACGGGCTTGCCCGGCGGGAACTCGGCGAGCTCCCGGTCGACGAGGTCGGGGTAGGCGTTGGCGGTGCGGTCGCAGCCGTCCCGTGACACGTCTCCCAGTGCGGGCTGCGGCTCCCCGACGAACACGCCGGCCGTGTACGAGTCGCCCAGCGCGGCCCACTCGTACTGGTCGGCCGCGTCGGCGGAGCCCGAGGGGAAGAGTGCGGCCGCGGTGAGCGCGAGTCCGGCGGCGATTGCCCGCCCGCGGGAGCGGGAGACGTGGTGTCGCATGGATCCTCCGTGATCTGGGGACGGCGCCCGGCGCGGGAGGTCCGCTCCGGGCGGGGCGTCGGCCAAGATCATCCATGCCGGAGGGCGCAGCCCCGCGGAGGTCGGGTGGTGCCACCCCCGGCCGGGCTAAAAGGTCAGATCTTTCGCGCCGCGGGGTGGGTACGAAGCGGGGCGTCGCCGGTCGGGATCCGCGTTCGGGGCGGGACGTCGGCCCGCCGGGGGCTGCACAGGAAGTCGTCCCGTCTGACTTCCTGTGCAGCCGAGGGTGTCGTCCCGTGATGGGGGGTGTCGGCGGGCGGCTCGTTACCGCTCGCTGCCGGCCGTGGGCGGGAGCGAACCGGCCTCTCGTGTGCGCCGCAGTCGGCGGCACAGGAGGCCGGTGGCGGCGGCGGTGGCCAGCAGGCCGAGGGCGACGGCGCCGTCGAGCAGCAGGTGGGGCGGCCCGGCCGGGAGGTGGAGGTAGAGCGGTGGGGCCGTCACGATGCTCCAGGGGAGGACGGCCAGGGTGACGCCGTAGGCCTGGAGGGGGTCGGTCGCGGGGTCACCCAGGCGCAGCAGGAGGGCGAAGGCCATGACGAAGGCGGGCCAGGCGGCGGAGACGTCGAGCGCGGTGTTCTGCAACGGCGTGAAGGCGATGTTGGTGTAGTCGTCGGGCCAGGTGCCGATCACAAGGGTGGCGATGCCGCTCATCGGGAGGGCGGCGGCGATCGCGGCGGCCACGGTCCGTGCGCGGTTCCGCGGGGAGAGGTCGACGGCGTCGGGCGGCGCCACCAGCACCAGCGCGCCCGCGCAGGCCCAGAGCCAGAGCAGGCCGGTCGAGGGGGCGAACACGTCGGCCGGAGGGAGGCGTTGCGCCACGGCGGCGCCCAGGAAGCCGGTCAGGACGCCGCCGGCGACGAGGGCACGGGCCGGCCTCCAGCGGCCGAAGGCGGCGCACAGCAGCGCGAGGAGCCAGGGGACGCTCCGCACGACGGCCAGCACCAACGGGGCCGAGCCCGCCCGGGGGCCGTGGGTGAGGGAGGCGGTCAACAGGTGGACCGCGTTCAGTGCCGCGCCGCCGGCCAGCAGGAACGGCGCGGCGCCGGCGAGCAGCCTGCCCCCGGGATCGCGTGAGCTGAGCCGGGTGCGCAGCCGCAGCGCGTGCGCGGCCAGTGCTGACCACTCGCGCAGGGTGGTGCGGCGGTCGGCGTGCCGGACGGACTCCGCGAAGACGGCGGTGATCTCCTCGCCGTGCGCGGCGCGGTAGGCGGCCGGGTAGAGGCCGCGCAGGGGGAGCCGGCGCACCAGCGCGGAGGCGGGTGGGTACGCGTCGGTCATGCCGTCCTCACGTTCGTCCGGGGTGCGGCGGTGCGGGGCGTGGCGGTGCGGGGCGTCGCCGGGCGGGGACCGCCGAGGGTGAGGCGGCGCTCGGCCTCGGTCGCGTCGGCGCGCAGCCGCGACGCCTCCTCGGCCAGGATGCTCCGGCCCTGCTCGGTCAGGGCGAAGCTGCGCCGCAGCCGTCCGCTCACCACCTCCTCGTGGTGGATCCGGATGAGCCCTTGCTGGAGCAGGCGGTCCAGCGCCGTGTAGAGGGTGCCCGTGAGCATCTTCGTCCGGCCTCCGGTGATCGCCAGGACCTCCTGGAGGATCGCGTAGCCGTGCCGTGGCGCGTCGGCCAGGGCGGTGAGCACGAGCCGGGTCGGCTCCTGAAGCGGTGAATGGGACATGCGGCGACCATAGGTCAACCATTTGAATATGTCGATGATTTAGGTATCTTGCGGGCAGCTCTGCCCGCAGGGGCAATCCGGCTCCCGGGAAAGGTCGTTGACGGGTGATCGGTGATCGGTGATCGGTGATCGGTCGGCGGGGGTCGGCCGGACTGCGCGGGGACGGGCGGCCGCAGCCGGGCGCCCCCGCGCGGCGCCGGCTACTTCAGGTGGCGGTCGTAGAAGCGCTCACCGTCCTCCAGTTCGAACAGTGGGGTGCCCAGGTGGCCGCCCGGGTTGGCGTGCAGGGTCTTCTCCCTGCTGCCGAAGGCGTCGAAGAGGTCCAGGGCCCGCTGCCGGGGGTTGCCCTCGTCGTCCCACTGGAGCAGGAGCAGCAGCGGGACGGTGACCCGGCGGGCCTCCTCGCGCTGGGCGCGGGGCACGTAGCCCCCGGCGAAGAGGCCGAGGGCCGCGATGCGCGGATCGGTCACCGCCAGGCGGATGCCGAGGGCGGTCCAGCCCGAGTAGCCGACGGGGCCGTCGAGGCCGGGCAGGGCGAGGAGGGCGTCCAGGGCGGTCCGCCAGTCCGGCGCGGCCTCCTCGACCATCGGGCCGACGAGGGACTCGAAGAGGTCGTCGACCGGTTCGCCCGCCTGCATCGCCCGGCGGAGCCCGGCGCGGGCCTCCTCCGCGGCGGCGGAACGGGGCCGGTCGCCGCAGCCGGCGGCATCGATGGTGGCCACCGTGTAGCCGTGCGCCGCGGTGTGCCGGGCGCGGGCCACCAGCCGGGCGTCCCGCTTGGGCAGGCCGTTGTTGTGGGCCATCAGGACGAGCGGAGCCGGCGCGGGGCCGGCCTCCGGCGTCCACAGGGTGCCGGGGATCCCGTCGAGGAGGAACTCGCGTTCGAGGACGCCGTCGTCGAGGCGGTGTTCGGAAGTGAACTGCATGGTCGTGCCTTTCGGGAGTGCACGTGGAACGGCGCTCCCGGACGACCTACCGCCCGACCGTGACCCCGGAGGGGAGCACCCATGTCGATACTGCGTTCACGGGTACCACCTCCTCGTTCTCTCGCACGGCCTCCGGAAAGCTAGCAGCGGTCGGGGAGGCCCGGCAAACGGTTTTCCGTGCGGTGCCCGGGCCGCGGACGGTTCAGTCGTGGAGGGCTCAGTCGTGGAGGGCTCAGTCGTGGAGGGCGACGCCGGGCAGGGCCCGGCCGGCGGCGTCGAACAGGGGCGTGCCGCAGTCGCAGCCCTCGCCGGCGAGGGTCTCGCCCGGGGGGAGCTCCCAGACCGGCATGGAGGAGCAGCCCGGGCAGGTCAGGCTGATCAGGGCCGTGCCGGAGTCGGAGCACCAGGGGCGGACCGGGCAGTCCTCGTGGGTCAGGCCGGCGGGCGGCTCGTCGCCGTCGGCGGGTGCGACCAGGAGCTCGTAGGTGTCGGTGCCGCTGTCGACCAGGAGGAGGGCGAAGCCGAGCTCCGCCAGCACGGCGGCGAGGTGGTCGAGTTGGCGGACCGGGAGGTCGCCGCGGGCGAGCGCCGGATCCGCCTCGGCCGCGGCCCGGACGGCGTCGGTGTCGACACCGGTCGGCTCCGTCCCGAAGGCCCGCACCCGGGCGGCGGCGAACGCCGCCAGCCGGCCGGGCTCCTCCTCGCCGGTCCAGTCCACCGCGAGGACCACGTCGTCGACGCGGGCGCCGCGGGCCCGTTCGCCGGGGGTCAGGACCAGTGCTGCCAGCGCTGTCGGCTCCGTCATGGCGATCAAGCTATCAACTCCCCTTCCGGCCGGGCCGGTCGCCCCGGGGCCCGCCGCCGTGCCCGATGGGGCACGTTCGGGGCGGCCCGGCGGCCCGGCCCGAACCGGGCGGCGACGACACCGCGTCGGCTGGTCAGTAACGCGCGACCACCACCACTGGGAGACACGGATGATGAGGATCAAGAAGACCGCCGCCGTCGCGGTGGCGCTCCTGAGCGCGACCCTGGGCGGCGCGGTCGCCACCGCGACGGCGGCCCAGGCGGCCTGGCCGCCCGTCCCCGCCAAGTTCCCCCGCGTCCACTGCAGCAGCACCAAGATCGAGGTGAGGTCCCTCGACGTGGCCGGCGGCCCGGTCAAGTGCGGCGGCGCCCTGGGCGACCCCCTCTACCACACCATCAACGGCGTCGACCACGTCTTCGCGATCGGGACCGACAACGCCATGTGGGCGCGGTGGATCAGCCCGTCGGGCGTCCTCAGCGAGTGGGTCTCGTTCGGAGGGAACCTCGCGAGCGAGATCGAGCTGTACGCCGACGGCCACAGCCTGGACTTCCGCGCCCGCTGGGCCGACGGCCACCTGTACGAGATCACCCGCAACGACAACGGCTCGTGGATCAACTGGCGCCAGATCGGCTGAGCCCGCCGGGGCGGCCGGGCGGGCGGTGGGAGGGA
>NZ_JBHJRC010000429.1:0-5154 GCF_042261735.1 Kitasatospora sp. NPDC056327
CCGAAGGCGGACGCGGCCTGGCACCTGCACGAGGCGACGAAGGACCTCGGGCTGTCCGCGTTCGTCCTCTTCTCCTCCGGCGCGGGCGTGTTCGGCAGCGCCGGGCAGAGCCTCTACGGCTCGGCGAACGGCTTCCTCGACGGCCTGGCGCGGTGGCGCGCCGATCAGGGCCTGCCGGCGGTGTCGCTGGCCTGGGGCCTGTGGGCGGAGGCCAGCGGTCTGACCGGCCACCTGGGCGAGGCCGACCGGGCCCGGCTGGCACGCGGCGGCCTGGCCGCGATGGCCACGGAGGAGGCGCTGGCGCTGTTCGACGCGGCCCTCGGCTCGCCGGAGGCGTTGCTGGTCCCGACCCGTCTGGACCGCGACGCGCTCCGCAGGCAGGCGGCGGCCGGTGAGCTGAACCCGCTGCTGCGCGGCCTGGTCCGCGCCCCGCGGCGCACCGCCGCCACCGCCGCGGCACCGGCCGGAGACGGCCGCGAGGTCCTGCTCCGCCGGCTCTCCGCGGTGGGCGAGGCGGAGCAGCTCCGGCTGCTGCTGGACCTGGTCCGGGCGAGCGCGGCCAAGGTGCTCGGCCAGAGCATCGACGAGACGGTGAAGCCCGCGCAGGCGTTCAAGGACGTCGGCTTCGACTCGCTGACCTCGCTGCGGATCCGCGGCAGCCTCACCGAGGCCACCGGTGTCCGGCTCCCGGCCACCCTGGTCTTCGACCACCCGACGCCGGCCGCCGTCGCGGAGCACCTGCGCGACCGGCTGGGCCTGGTGGGCTCGGTGGCCGTGCCGCCCGTCCTGCTGGAACTCGACCGGCTGGAGCAGGCGCTGGCGGCCACGGCCGGCCCGTCCGGGGCGTCCGACGGGGTGCGCGCCCAGGTGGCCGCCCGCCTGGAGGCCCTCACCGCCCGCTGGGCGGAGCCGGGCGAGGAGTCCGCGGCCGGGGGCGTCGACCTCGGGGCCGCCTCCGACGACGAGCTCTTCGACCTGATCGACAACGAACTCGGCCTTTCCTGATGACGGATACGAGGAAGAACCCCATGTCGAACGACGACAAGCTGCGCGACTACCTCAAGCGCGTCACGGCCGACCTCCAGCAGACCAGGCGCCGCCTCCGTGACGCCGAGGCCCGGCGGACCGAGCCGATCGCGATCGTCGGAATGGCCTGCCGGCTGCCCGGCGGCGTCGCCTCCCCGGCGGACCTCTGGCGCCTGGTGCACGACGGCACCGACGCCATGGCCCCCTTCCCCCGCGACCGGGGCTGGGACGTGGACGGGCTGCACGACCCCGACCCGGACGCCGCCGGGAAGACCTACGCCGAGGAGGGCGGATTCCTCGCCGATCCGGGTGGC
The DNA here is from genome assembly GCF_042261735.1 of Kitasatospora sp. NPDC056327. Lineage (NCBI taxonomy): Bacteria > Bacillati > Actinomycetota > Actinomycetes > Kitasatosporales > Streptomycetaceae > Kitasatospora > Kitasatospora sp. NPDC056327. Next base: position 1,341 of record NZ_JBHJRC010000429.1, read on the forward strand.
TTCGACGCCGGACTCTTCGGGATCTCCCCGCGCGAGGCGCTGGCGACGGACCCGCAGCAGCGGCTGCTGCTGGAGACCTCCTGGGAGGCCTTGGAGCGGGCGGGCATCGACCCGACCTCGCTGAAGGGGCAGCCGGTCGGCGTCTACGCGGGCCTGATGTACCACGACTACGCGCACCACGTGCTCAACCTCCCGGAGGGCCTGGAGGGGTACTTCGGCATCGGCAACTCGGGATCGGTGGCCTCGGGCCGGGTCTCCTACGCCCTCGGCCTCGAAGGCCCGTCGGTGACGGTGGACACCGCCTGCTCGTCCTCGCTGGTCGCCGTCCACCTGGCGGCCCAGGCGCTGCGCGACGGCGAGTGCACGCTCGCCCTGGCCGGCGGCGTCGCCGTGATGGCCACGCCCGAGGTGTTCGTCGACTTCGCGACCCAGCGCGGGCTGGCCCGCGACAGCCGCTGCAAGGCGTACGCGGACGCCGCCGACGGCACGGGCCTGGCGGAGGGCGTCGCCGTCCTCCTGCTGGAGCGGCTGTCGGACGCGCGGCGGCTGGGGCACGAGGTGCTGGCCGTGGTCCGGGGTTCGGCGGTCAACCAGGACGGCGCGTCCAACGGCCTGACGGCGCCCAACGGACCGTCCCAGGAGCGGGTGATCCGGGCGGCCCTCGCCAACGCCCGGCTGACGGCGGCGGACGTCGACGCCGTGGAGGGCCACGGCACCGGTACCTCGCTGGGCGACCCGATCGAGGCGCAGGCCGTGCTGGCCACCTACGGTCAGGGCCGTCCAGCCGAACAGCCCCTCTGGCTGGGCTCGTTGAAGTCCAACATCGGGCACACCCAGGCCGCGGCCGGTGCGGCCGGGGTGATCAAGATGGTGGAGGCGCTGCGGCACGGCGTGCTGCCGAGGAGCCTGCACATCGGCACTCCCACTTCGAAGGTCGACTGGGACTCGGGCGCGGTGTCGCTCCTCACCGAACGGCGCGACTGGCCCGAGGTCGACCGGCCGCGCCGGGCCGCCGTCTCCTCCTTCGGGGTCAGCGGCACCAACGCCCACGTCATCCTGGAGCAGGCCCCGGCCGAGGAGGAGCCGGCGCGGCCGGACGTCGAAGCGGCCGGCACCGCGCTGCCGTTGGTGCTGTCGGCGGCCTCCGAGGACGCGGTGCGGGCCCAGGCCGGCGCCTGGGCCCGTCTCCTCGCCGAGCAGCCGGACACCGGCCTGGCCCGGACCGCCCGCACGCTCGTCGGCGCTCGTGCCGCGCTGGAGCAGCGGGCGGTGGTGGTGGCCGCCGACCGGGCGGGTGCCCTGGCGGCGCTCGACGCCGTGGCGCGCGGGGAGGAGGCGGCGGGCGTCGTCTCCGGCCGGGCGGAGGTGAACGGTCGGTCGGTGTTCGTGTTCCCGGGTCAGGGTTCGCAGTGGGCGGGGATGGGGCGTCGGCTGCTGGCCGAGTCGGTGGTGTTCGCGGAGGTGCTCGGTGAGGTCGACAGGGCGTTGAAGCCGTATGTCGACTGGTCGTTGCTGGATGTGGTGAACCAGGTTCCGGGTGCTGCTTCGCTGGAGCGGGTGGACGTGGTGCAGCCGGTGTCGTTCGCGGTGAACGTGGGTCTGGCGCGGTTGTGGGCGTCGTTGGGTGTGGTGCCGGACGCGGTGGTGGGTCATTCGCAGGGGGAGATCGCGGCGGCGCACGTCGCGGGCGTCCTTTCGCTGGACGATGCGGCCGCGGTGGTGGCGCTGCGGTCGCAGGCCATCGCCCGTGGTCTGGCCGGCCGCGGCGGGATGGTGTCGGTGGCTCTGCCGCTCGCCGAGGTGGTCGGGGTGCTGCCGGAGGGTGTCGAGGTCGCCGCCGTCAACGGCCCCTCCTCGGTGGTCGTCGCCGGTGACCCGGCCGGGCTCGACGCCGTCGTGGCCGTCTTCGAGGAGCGCGGGGCCCGGGTTCGCCGGATCCCCGTCGACTACGCGTCCCACACCGTCCATGTGGAGTCGATCGAGGCCGAACTCGCGGAGCTGCTGGGTTCCGTGAAGCCGCAGTCCGCGGCGGTTCCGTTCCTGTCGACGGTGGAGAACCGGTGGCTGGAGGGTCCGGAGCTGGACGCCGGCTACTGGTACCGCAATCTGCGGCGGACCGTCCGTTTCGCCGAGGCGGTCGAGACCCTCGCGGCTGAGGGCTTCCGGGCGTTCGTGGAGGTCAGTGCCCATCCCGTCCTCGCCCACGGGATCGTGGAGGCGCTGGAGGAGGCCGTGCAGGCGCCGACGGTGGTCACCGGGACCCTGCGCCGTGAGGACGGGGGCTGGGACCGTGTCCTGCTGGCCGCCGCCGAGCTCCACGTCCACGGCCTGCCCGTCGACTGGTCCCCGGCACTCGGGGACGCCCCGGTCCTCCCCGCCTCCGGCCTCCCGACCTACCCCTTCCAGCACCAGCGCTACTGGCTGGAGACCCGGCCCGCCACCGACGTGGGCGCCGCCGGTCTGGCGCCCGTCGGGCACCCGCTGCTCGGCGCGGCCGTGCAACTGCCCGAGGGCGGGGCGCTGCTCACCGGGCGGCTGGATCCGAAGGAGCACCCGTGGCTCGCGGACCACGCCGTCGCGGGAACCGTCCTCGCCCCCGGAGCCGCGCTGCTGGAGCTGGCCTCTCGGGCCGGTGACGAGGCGGGCGCGCCCGCCGTCGAGGAACTGGTGATCGAGGCCCCGCTGCTCGTCCCCGGACGCGGTGCCCTGCAACTGCACCTGCGGGTGGACGCGCCGGAGGACGGCGGATCCGGCGGCCGGCGGCCGTTCGTCCTGTACTCGCGGCCCGAGGGCGGTGAGGGCGCCTGGACCAGGCACGCCACCGGCTTCCTGGGCGGCGAGCAGGGACCGGAGACCGCCGCCCCCGGCCCGTGGCCCCCGGCGGGCGCGGAGGCGGTCCCGCTGGACGGCTTCTACGAGCGGCTGGCGGACCGCGGGTTCGGCTACGGTCCGGCCTTCCAGGGGCTGCGGGCGGTCTGGCGGCTCGACGGCGAGGTGCACGCCGAGGTGGCGCTGCCGGCGGGCCGCGCGGCCGAGGACTTCGGCATCCACCCGGTGCTGCTGGACGCGGCCCTCCAGGCCACCAACTTCCTGTCCATCGCCGAACCGGAGCCGGGCCACGTCCTGCTGCCGTTCGCCTGGAACGACGTCGCCCTGTTCGCCGCGCGGCCCACCGCCCTGCGGGTGCACGCCCGGCAGACCGGCCCGCACGCGTTCTCGCTCGTCCTCACCGACCCGGCCGGCGGGCCGGTGGCCTCGGTCGGCTCCCTGGCGCTGCGGCAGGTGCCGGTAGACCGGCTCACCGGACTCGGCGGGGCCGGTGCCGACCACCTCTACCAGGTCGGCTGGACGCCCGTCGCCCTGCCCGCGGACGCCGCTTCCGTCACCCCGGCGGTGCTGGACCTGACGGAGGGGACGGCGGAGGGCCCCGAGGGCGCCCGGGCACTGCTCGGCCGGGTGTCGGACTTCCTGCACCGGGGGCTCACCGATCCCGACCGGAGCGGGGAGCCGCTGGTGGTCGCGACCGGGCTGCCGGACGCGGACCCGGCGGTCAACGCGGTCTGGGGGCTGGTCCGTTCGGTCCAGCAGGAGCAGCCCGGCCGGGTCGTGCTCCTCGGTGGCGAGGGCGCGGGCTTCCCCGCCGCGGCGGCGCCGCCGGTGCTGGGAGGACTGCTGGCCGCGGGTGAGCCCCAGGCGCTCTGGCAGGACGGCGGAGTGACGGTGCCGCGTCTGGTCCGGGCCTCGGTTCCGGTGGGGGGTGGTGTGCCGGATCCGGCGGGGACGGTGCTGGTGACGGGTGGTACGGGGACGCTGG
>NZ_JBHJRC010000430.1:0-5114 GCF_042261735.1 Kitasatospora sp. NPDC056327
CCCGCACGGGCCCGGGCCGCCCACCGGCACGACGGGCCGCGGCCGGCGGCCGGCCCGGGCGGTTCTCGGTCGGCCCCGTTGACCGCCGGCCCCGGGCGCGCTTGGCTCTTCTGCGGGCCCGCCGGCACGGGGAGCAGACGGCGGGCCGGACCGTTTCCAGGGGAGGACGCCTCACCATGCAACCGACGCACCGCACGCCCCGCCACCGCCACCGGTACCGCCGCCTCGTCCGGGCCGCCTGCGTGCTCGCGGTGGCCGCCGCCACCGCCGCCACGGCCGCCCCGGCGCAGGCCGCGCCGGTCTGGGGTCCCGTCACCCCGGTCGACGCCGCCGCGGACGGCGCCCGGGCGAACCAGCAGTCCCAGGGCTTCGGCCTCACCGCCGACGGCCGCCACGCGCTGTTCGGCTCGGCCGCGACCAACCTGGTGCCGGGCACCGGGGCCGTGCGCTACGGCCTGTACGTCCGTGACCTGCGGACCGGCCGCACCGAGCTGGCCAGCCGGGCCGACGACGGCACCCCGCTGGCCGAGGCCGACGAGCAGGGCGGGATCAGCGCCGACGGCCGCTACGTCGTCTTCTCCGCCGCCGTGAACGGCGTGTACGACGTCTACGTCCGCGACCGCGCCCGGGGCCGGACCCAGCGCCTCACCGACGGCACCGGGGCCACCGGCGGCACCGGCGACCCCGGCTCCTACCAGCCGGCGATCAGCGGCGACGGCCGGCGCGTCGTCTTCATGTCGTCCCGCGCCGACGTCGTGCCGGGTGCCCCCGTCGAGCCCGGCACCCGCAACGTCTACCTCGCCGACCGGGTCACCGGCGCCGTCCGCCTGGTCAGTGCCGGGGCGGACGGGCAGCCCGCCGACGGCCCCTCCGAGAACCCGGCCATCAGCGAGAACGGGCGGCGGATCGGCTTCAGCTCCAAGGCCGGCAACCTCCTCCCGGCGGCGCCCGGGGGCACTGCCGGCCTGTTCCGGCCGCGCGCCACCACCCTCTACGCCACCGACCCGGCCACCGGCGCGGTCGTCCTCGCCGGCCTCGCCGCGGACGGCACGGCGGGAGCCGCCGACTCGGTCCTGCGCTTCAGTCCCGACGGCCGCTACGCCGCCTACGGCCTCTTCGTGCCGCCCCTGCCGCACGGCAAGTCCCGCACCGAGCTCTTCGTCCACGACCTGCGGACCGGCCGGGTGCGGGCCGTCCGGACGTCCGCCGACCCGGCCGCGATCTGCTGGGCGAGCGAGACGGCGGCCATCACCGCCGACGACCGGTGGATCTACTTCTCCGGCGGCTGCTCCGCCACGGTCATTCCGGCCAGCCAGGCGACGTACGACCTCCAGCGCCAGGAACTCGCCACCGGCCGCACCGAGTTCATCGGCCCGGCCGGCGACGGCGCACCGCAGGACGGGGCCGCGGTCCGCCCGTTCGTGTCCGGCAACGGACGGACGGTGCTGTTCGACGACAGCAGCACCAACCTGTTCCCCGGCGACCCGAGCCCCTACGGCTGGCAGGTCTACGCCCGCACGCTCGGCCACCGGTGACCCGGGCCGGCGGGTCCGGCCGCCACGGCGGGCCCGCCGGCCGCACCCCTCGCCCGACCGGGTGAGAGCGGGGCCGGAACGACGGTGGCACGGGAAGCCGGAGCGGCACGGGTCCTTACGATCCGCACATGATCCAGCACGCACTGTCCCTCGCGGAGTCCGGCCTCAAGATCGACTGGGCCAGGATGCCGACGTACAACACGATCATGTCGGTGGCCGCCGGCGCCGGCCTGCTGCTGGTGGTCGCGCTCGGGTACCGGTTCCTGACCCCCGGTCCGATCGCCACCCTCGACGGGTGGGCGCTGGCGTTCAGCGCGCTCGGGTTCACCCTCGTCGTCACCGGCCTGCACATGACGCTGACCTGGCCGCTCGCCGGGCAGGGCTTCCCCTTCGACAACATCATCTTCGGCGAGCCCGCCCTGGCCTTCGGCGTCTTCCTGCTCGCCGCCGCCTTCTACCTCTGGAAACGCGGCGCCGAACTGCTCGGCGAGGAGCGGGTCGCCCTCACCGCCCGGATCGCCGCACCCATCTCGCTGTTCGTCTTCGGCATGGGGCTCGCCTGCTTCGGCATCGCCGCCGCGGGCTGGAAGTACACCCTCTTCGCCGCCCCGCCGGAGGAGCCGATCTCCGGCGAGTTCGCGGACTGGCCGTGGCTGGAGGCGAGCTTCATGTCCGGGCTGTACGTCCTGGTGGGCATCGGCGCGCTGCTCTTCCCCTACGCGCTGCGCCGCCCCGCGGGCTGGCCGGTCCGGGTCGTCGGGGTCGCGTGGGGCCTGGCCGGACTCGCCTTCCTGGTCTTCGGCGGACTCAACTACTTCACCCACATCGGGCTGATCGTCAACACCATGTGAGCCGCCGCGGGGGGTGCCGCGGGAGAGCTCTTACGCGACCTTGATTTGCCATTCCTTTACACTCGGGGGGTAAACGATCAACCCCGGCCACGAAGGAGTCGCGGACCCCGCGATGGATGAGCCCCCGAGTCCCCGTCCCACCCCCCGTCCCACCCCCCGTCCCACCTCACGTCCCGCCCCACGCAGCACCCGCCCCGCTCCCCGCCTCCCGGATCCCGTACGACCGGATCCGGCCCCGCCGGAGGTGACGCGATGACCGAGGTGCTCCTGCTGCTCCTGGCACTGCTGCTCACCGCCGCCTGCGCGCTGTTCGTCGCGGCCGAGTTCTCGCTGACCACCGTCGAGCGCGGCGCCCTCGAACAGGCCGTCGAGAACGGCGAACGCGGGGCCGCGGCCGCCCTCAAGGCCGTCAAACGCCTCACCTTCCAGCTCTCCGGCGCCCAGCTGGGCATCACGATCACCAGCCTGGTCATCGGCATGGTCGCCCAGCCCTCGGTGGCGGCGCTGCTGCGCGGCCCGCTGGAGGCCACCGGCCTGCCGAGCGGCGTCGCCGGAACCCTCTCGCTCGTCCTCGGCGTCGTGCTGTCGACCGTCGTGCTGATGGTCGCCGGCGAACTCGTGCCCAAGAACTGGGCGATCTCCCGGCCCCTGGCCGTGGCCAAGGCGGTGGCCGCCCCGCAGTACTGGTTCTCCGCCGCCTTCTCCCCGCTCATCGGCCACCTCAACAGCACCGCCAACCGCGTCGTGCGCCGCTTCGGCCTGGAGCCGGCCGAGCACCTGGCCTCCGCCCGGACGCCGCAGGAACTCGTCGCGCTCGCCCGGCACTCCGCCCGCGAGGGCGCCCTGGAGCCCGACACCGCGGAGCTGTTCATCCGCTCGCTCAACCTGCGCGAGCTGACCGCGGAGAACGTCATGAAGCCCCGGGTCGACGTGCGGGCCCTGGCGGAGCACGCCACCGCCGCCGACGTCGCCGCCCTCACCCGGGCCACCGGGCTGTCCCGCTTCCCCGTCTACCGGGAGACCCTCGACCAGGTGATCGGCACCGTCCACATCAAGGACGCCCTCACCGTACCCGCCGAGCAGCGGCCCGTGCGGCCGGTCGCGGCCCTGATGACCGCCCCGATGCTCGTCCCCGAGACGCTCACCGTCGACCGCCTGCTCGACCGGATGCGCGGCGAGGAGACCCTCGCGGTGGTCATCGACGAGTACGGCGGCACCGCCGGCATCGTCACCCTGGAGGACATCGTCGAGGAGGTCGTCGGCGAGGTCCGCGACGAGCACGACCCCGCCGAGACCCCCGACCTGGTCGACCTCGGCGTCGCCGACGACGGCCGGCACGTCTGGGACGCCGACGGCATCACCCGCACCGACCAGCTCGCGGCCCTCGGCCTGCCGGTGCCCGGCGGCCCGTACGAGACGCTGGCCGGCCTGATCGCCGACCGGCTCGGCCGGATCCCGGCGACCGGCGACACGGTCGGGGTGGAGGGCTGGACCCTGGAGGTCCGGGCCGTCGCCCACCACGTCGCCGAACGGGTGCGGATCACCGCCGCCGAGCCCCCGGCCGACGGGGACCGGAACGGCACCGAGGACGGCGAGGAGAACCGATGACCGCCCTGCAGCTGACCATCGGCCTGCTCACCATCGTGGCCAACGCCTTCTTCGTCGGCGGCGAGTTCGCCCTGATCTCGGTGCGCCGCAGCCAGATCGAGCCGCGCGCCGAGGCCGGCGACCGCCGCGCCCGCACCGTCATGTGGGGCCTGGAGCACGTCTCCGCCATGCTGGCCACCGCCCAGCTCGGCATCACCGTCTCCTCGCTGGTGCTCGGCATGGTCGCCGAGCCGGCCATCGCCCACCTGCTGGAGCCCCCGTTCCACGCCGTCGGCGTGCCCGAGGGCCTGATCCACCCGATCGCCTTCGTCGTCGCCCTGGCCGCGGCGACCTACCTGCACATGCTGCTGGGCGAGATGATCCCCAAGAACATCGCCCTGGCCGCGCCGGAGCGCGCGGCGCTGCTGCTGGTGCCGCCGCTGGTCGCCACCTGCCGGGCCGTGCGGCCGGTGGTCTTCTCGATCAACGGCTTCGCCAACCGGATCCTGCGGCTGCTCAGGGTGGAGCCGAAGGACGAGGTCGCCTCCGTCTTCACCGAGGACGAACTCGCCCGGATGGTCAAGGACTCCTCCGACGCCGAACTGCTCAGCGCGCAGGACACCGACCTGCTGCACGACGCGCTGGAGCTCGGCAGCCGTCCGGTCTCCGAGGTCGTCACCCCGTCCGGGCAGGTCGTCTTCGCCGGCCCGGGGACCACGCCGGCGGAACTGGAGCGGCTCGCCGCCCGGACCGGCTACTCGCGCTTCCCCGTCCTGGGGGAGGACGGCGCAGTGGCCGGGTACCTGCACATCAAGGACGCCCTGGAGCACGACGACGCCCGCGACCGGCCGTTCCCGGTCGGCACGCTGCGCCCGATCGCCCGGGTGCCCGGGTCGATGCCGCTGGACGACGTGCTGACGGCGATGCGCCGCTCCGGGACCCACCTGGCCGCCGCGGTCGCGGCGGACGGCACGGCGCTGGGTCTGGTCACCATGGAGGACGTGCTGAAGGAGCTGGTCCGCCCGGCTCCCGCGGCCGGCGCCCGCTGAGCCGCCGGGGGCCTGCGGTCCGGGCCCCCGGCCCCGGTGCCCGCCGGGACCTCGCGGCCCGCGCCGCCGGAGCCACCGCAGGGTGGTCAGGC
>NZ_JBHJRC010000431.1:0-5102 GCF_042261735.1 Kitasatospora sp. NPDC056327
GGTCCGGCGTGATCCGGGGGAGCGGCCCGGACCGCCGCGGCAGCGGCGCCTACCGCCGGCCGGCGCGGGCGACCAGGACCAGGCCGGCCAGGATCAGCACCACCGCCGGGTAGGCGGCGGCCGGCGGCCACTGGCCGAGCCAGAGCGCGGCGATCAGCGCGGCGCCCGGGGTCTCCAGCAGGATCGCGTTCGCGGTGAGCGAGGGCCCCAGGGTGCGCACCACCCGGTTGCTGAGCGAGTGGCCGAGCAACTGGGCGGTGACCATCAGCAGCACGATCTGCCACCAGACGCCGGCCGGCCAGCCGGACAGCGGCGTCCCGGCGGCCAGGCAGACCGCCAGCAGGACGACGGCCGTGGTGGTGTAGCAGACCAGGGTGTAGACGGTGGTGCTGACGGTGCGCCGCACCTCGGCGCCGAGCAGCATGTACCCGGCCGCGGCGAGGCCCGCGGCGAGCGCGAGCGCGTCACCGGCCAGGGCGCGCGGCGAGAGCGAGAGGTCGACGCCGGTGAGCACCAGGACGCCGGCGAAGGCCACCGCCGTGCCGAGCCGGACCAGACGGGGTGCCCGGACCCCGAGGAGCCGCATCAGCACGATCGTCCACAGCGGGGTGGTGGTGACCAGGGCGGTCGCGGAGGCCACCGAGGTCATCCGCAGGCTGGGCATCCAGAGCGCGAAGTGGACGGCGAGCAGCACACCGGCCGCCACGGCCAGCAACAGCGCGCGGCGGGGGACGGCGCGCAGTTCGGCGCGGTGGCGCAGCAGCGCGTAGGGGCCGAGCACACCGACCGACATGACGTTGCGCCAGAAGGCGATGGCCAGGGCGGGCGCGGCGGTCGCGCTGATCAGGGGGGCGGAGAGCGAGATCCCGGCGACGGAGACGGCGAGCAGCATCAGGTCCGCCCTGGGGAGCGGACGCGCGGGAAGGGCCTCCGCCCCGGCGGGCGGGACGGCGGCGGCGGACGGCGCTGCGGCTGCGGCGGCCGGGGCTTGGGCGGACGCGGGGGCGGTCTCGGGCCGGGCGGCGGGCACGGCGCTCCTCTGGTCGGTGAGGCGGGGGCCGGTGGGGGCGGGAGGGACGGGCGGCTCCTACCGTAAGGCCCGTGCGGCCCTCATGGAACTGTCGCCCGAACCGTGGACGTCGCCCGGACGGCGCAGGCCGTACGCTGTGCGCCATGGACCGTACGCCTGCCGCAGCCGCGACCGCCGACGACTTCCTCGACCGGGCCCTGCTGGAGGAGGCCGCGAAGAAGTCCGGGCTGCTCTGGGTCCGGGCCGACGGCCGGGAGGACGCGCGGGCGCTCTGGCACGCCTGGCACGACGGCGCGGTGGTGGTGGTCGGCGACGGCTCCGAGCAGCCGCTGCACGGACTGACCGGCGGCGCGGGCGCGACGGTCACCGTCCGCAGCAAGGACAAGGGCGGCCGGCTGACCGGCTGGCCGGCCCGGGTGGTCGAGCTCGCCCCGGGCGGCGAGGCCTGGCTGGGCGCCGTCGAGGAGCTCAAGGGCAAGCGGCTGAACGCGCCCGACACCGACGCCATCACCGACCGCTGGGCCCGTGAGTGCCGGGTGCTGCGGCTGGAGCCGGCCGGCCCGGAGGGCGCCGTGCTCGCCGAGCGGCCCGGCGCGATGCCGGAGGACTCGCACGCCGCGCAGCCGCTGCCCACCCCGGCCACCACCCGGCGGCCGATCCCGGCGGGTCTGCCGAAGCTGCTGCTCAAGCGCCGCAAGGGCTGAGCCGGCCCCGCTCCTCCCGTCCTGCCCAGCCCCGTCCTCCGCCGGTCCTCCCCCGGCCCTCCCCCGCCCCGCCGCCGTCCGGTTCGCCCGGCTTTCGCCGAGCCTGTGCCCGTGTGCCCGAGTAGCCTGGGGGCGCGCGCCCGGCCGGGCGTCGGGCGAGCGAGGGAGTCCACGAGTCCATGGCAGGGCCAGGCAACCGGGTCTTCATCTCGCACCTCTCCGGCATCGCCGTCTTCGATCCGAACGGCGACCAGGTCGGCCGGGTCCGGGACGTCGTGGTCACCCTGCGGCTCGGCGGCCGTCCGCCCCGGGTGCTCGGCCTGGTGGTCGAGGTGGTCGGCCGGCGCCGGATCTTCCTGCCGATGACCCGGGTGACCAGCCTGGAGTCCGGCCAGGTGATCACCACCGGGGTGATCAACATGCGCCGCTTCGAGCAGCGCCCCACCGAGACGCTCGTCCTCGCCGAGTTCCTGGACCGCACCGTCACCTGGACCAGGACCGGCCGGCAGGTCACCGTCCTGGACGTCGCGATGACCCAGACCCGGCTGCGCGAGTGGCAGATCGGCAAGCTCTTCGTCCAGGTCGGCCGGGTCGGCCGGCTGCGCAAGGCGCGCGGCGAGACGCTCACCCTGGACTGGCAGGACGTCACCGGCTTCGCGCTGCCCGAGGAGGACCAGGGCGCCGCCAACCTGCTCGCGACCTTCGACCAGCTGCGCGCCGCCGACCTCGCCAGCGTCATGCACCACCTTTCCGCCAAGCGCCGCGCCGAGGTGGCCGCCGCACTCGACGACGAGCGGCTCGCCGACGTCCTGGAGGAGCTGCCCGAGGACGACCAGGTCGAGATCATCGGCAAGCTCAAGGACGAACGGGCCGCCGACATCCTGGAGGCGATGGACCCGGACGACGCCGCCGACCTGCTCTCCGAACTGCCCGGCGACGAGGCCGAACGGCTGCTCCAGCTGATGGAGCCGGACGAGGCCGAGCCGGTCCGCCGGCTGCTGACCTACGAGGAGAACACCGCCGGCGGTCTGATGACCACCGAGCCGATCGTCCTGGAGCCGGACGCCACGGTCGCCGAGGCGCTCGCCCGGGTCCGGGTCTCCGACCACAAGCCGGCGCTGGCCGCGCAGGTCTTCGTCTGCCGCCCCCCGAACGAGACGCCGACCGGCAAGTACCTGGGCACCGTGCACTTCCAGCGGCTGCTGCGCGAACCCCCGTACACCCTGGTCGGCTCGCTGGTCGACGACGACCTCGACCCGCTGCCGCCGGACACCCCGCTCCCGCTGATCACCAGCTACCTGGCGACCTACAACATGGTCGCCGCGCCGGTCGTCGACGACGCGGACCACCTGGTCGGCGCGGTCACCGTGGACGACGTGCTCGACCACCTGCTGCCGGAGGACTGGCGGGAGGCCGCGCTGCACGGCGGCCCCGACGGGGAGACGGCCGACGGCCGGGGCGAGAGGGAGGTGGCCGGTGGACGCTGACCGCAAGGGCCGGCGGGACGAGTCCCCGCGCCAGCGGCTCCAGGGCGAGCTGCGCGAACTGCGCCAGCTCCGTGAGCTGCGCGCCCGCGAGGGCGGCGCCAGGGACCGCCGCGCCGAGGCCGCCGGCGGCGGACCGGGGCCGCGCAGCCGGCTCGACCAGCCGCGCACCGCCCGCCCCGGGCTGATCAGCCTGCCCTCCTACGACCCGGAGGCCTTCGGCAAGCTCTCCGAACGGATCGCCCGGTTCCTCGGCACCGGCCGGTTCATCGTCTGGATGACGGTGGCGATCATCCTCTGGGTCGCCTGGAACACCCTGCTGCCCGACGCCGTCCGGTTCGACGACTACCCCTTCATCTTCCTGACCCTGATGCTCTCCCTCCAGGCCTCCTACGCGGCGCCGCTGATCCTGCTGGCGCAGAACCGGCAGGACAACCGCGACCGGGTCAACATGGAGCAGGACCGGGCCCGCAGCGACCGGAACATCGCCGACACCGAGTACCTCACCCGCGAGGTCGCGGCCCTGCGCCAGGGCCTCGGCGAGGTCGCCACCCGGGACTTCATCCGCTCCGAACTCCAGTCGCTGCTCAAGGAGATCGACGAACGCCGGGAGACCCCCGGGGTCCTGTGACCCGTGGCACCCTACCGACCGGTTATGCACCCCCCGCGGCGCCGTACCATCAAGGCATGGCCAACGAGACAGAGGTCGCGGCCGGCGTCACGGAGGACTCCGTGCGCCAGGCGCTGGCGACCGTCAACGACCCGGAGATCAACCGTCCGATCACCGAGATCGGCATGGTGAAATCGGTCGCCATCGATGAGGGCGGCGCCGTACGGGTCGCGGTCTACCTGACCGTCTCGGGCTGCCCGATGCGCGACACCATCGTCACCCGGGTCCGGGAGGCCGTCGGCCGCGTCCCCGGCGTGACCGGCGTCGAGGTCGAACTCGACGTGATGAGCGACGAACAGCGCAAGGAGCTCTCCCAGCTGCTGCGCGGCGGCGCCCCCGAGCGGGAGATCCCGTTCGCCAGGCCCGGCACCCTGACCCGCGTCTACGCGGTCGCCTCCGGCAAGGGCGGTGTCGGCAAGTCCTCGGTGACCGTCAACCTGGCGGCGGCACTGGCCGCGGACGGCCTGAAGGTCGCCGTGGTGGACGCCGACATCTACGGCCACAGCGTGCCGCGCATGCTCGGCGTGGAGGGCCAGCCCACCCAGGTCCAGGACATGATCATGCCGCCGCAGGCGAACGGCGTGAAGGTCATCTCGATCGGCATGTTCACCCCGGGCAACACCCCGGTCGTCTGGCGCGGCCCGATGCTGCACCGCGCGCTGCAGCAGTTCCTGGCCGACGTCTACTGGGGCGACCTGGACGTCCTGCTGCTGGACCTGCCGCCCGGCACCGGCGACATCGCGATCTCGGTGGCCCAGCTGGTCCCCAACGCGGAGATCCTCATCGTCACCACCCCGCAGCTGGCCGCCGCCGAGGTGGCCGAGCGGGCCGGCACCATCGCGGTGCAGACCCACCAGAAGATCGTCGGCGTGATCGAGAACATGTCCGGCATGCCGTGCCCGCACTGCGACGAGATGATCGACGTGTTCGGCACCGGCGGCGGCCGGACCGTCGCGGAGGCGCTCACCCGCACCGTCGGCGCCACCGTCCCGGTGCTCGGCTCGATCCCGATCGACGTCCGCCTGCGCGAGGGCGGCGACGACGGCCGCCCGGTCGTCCTGGCCGCCCCCGACTCCCCGGCCGGCGCCGCCCTGCGCGCCATCGCCGGCAAGCTCGGCGACCGCCGGCGCGGCCTCTCCGGCCTCTCCCTCGGACTCACCCCGAAGAACAAGTTCTGACGCGGCCCAGGACGCACGCAGCGGGGCCCGCCGGAC
>NZ_JBHJRC010000432.1:0-5053 GCF_042261735.1 Kitasatospora sp. NPDC056327
GCCCGCTCCAGCGGCGGGCGGCGGCGACGGACCCTGCGGTCCCCGGTCCTCAGACGCCGTACTCGGCGGTGAGGACGGCACGGGCCAGGGTGTGGAAGGTGATGTTGAACCCGACCTGGGCCGGCGGGGTGTCGGCACCGACGTCCAGCGCGTCCACGTCGAGCGCGTGCACGGCGAACGCGTAGCGGTGCGCCGGCCCGGGCGGCGGGGCGGCGCCGTCGTACCTGTTCCCCGGGAAGTCGTTGCGCGCGTGGAACGACCGCTCGCCCGGCAGGTCCGCGTCGGAGGCCCCGGCGCCCCGCGCCAGACCGGCGGTGTCGGCCGGCAGGCCGAGGGCGAGCCAGTGCCACCAGCCGGAACCGGTCGGGGCGTCCGGGTCGTAGCAGGTGACCGCGATCGAGCGGGTCCCCTCGGGCAGCCCGGACCAGGCCAGCTGCGGCGAGAGGTTGCCGCCGCCGTGGATGAACTCCTCGGCCAGCGTGCCGCCTTCGGTGATGTCCTCGCTGGTCAGCGGGAAGGACGGCACCTTCGGCAGGAACTCGTACGGCAGCGGCGGACGCACACTCATGGAGGGTCACCTCTCGGCACGGCGGGAAAGGAAGTGTCCGGGCCCGGGCGCGGACCGACGGACAGGACGCACAGGATTCACCTTAGTGGGGTGACCAACCACCGGGCCCGGCCCTACAGTCGGTTCATGTCCCCGCGATTGGCCCGTGTGCTCCGTGACTCCCGCGCCGCGCTGTTCACGATGGTCGGCGTCCTGGCCGTCATCTGGGCCGTGCAGGTGGCGAACTGGCTCGACGACTACCGGCTCTCCTACGAGTACGGCGTGAGCTCCGGGCGGCTGGACGAACTGCCGGACCTGCTCACCATGCCGCTGCTGCACTTCGGCTGGGACCACATCGAGGCCAACTCCTGGCCGCTGTTCGCGTTCGGCTTCCTGGCCGCGTACCGGGGGATGAAGCGCTTCCTGCTGGCGACCGCGCTGATCGTGGTGTCCAGCGGTCTGACCGTCTGGTTCTTCGAGCGCCCGGACGTCGTCACGGCGGGCGCCAGCGGCGTGGTCTACGGGTACTTCGGCTACGTGGTGCTGCGCGGGATCTTCGACCGCAACCTGGTGGACACCGCGATCGGCGTGGTCGTCGCCGCGCTGTACTCGTACCTCCTGCTGGGCGTGCTGCCGAGCGCCGAGGGCGTCAGCTGGCTGGGCCACCTCGGCGGTCTGGCCGGCGGCCTGGCCGGCGCCTGGCTGCTGCGCGACCGCGGCGACCGGGGCACCCGGGGGGAGCACCCCGCGAAGGCCGCCGCGAGCCCCGCCGGCCCGGGCACCGCGCTGCTCAAGGAACTCGACGACCTGGGCATCTAGGGCCTCTCCTCCGCATCGCGCCGGTCGGCCGCCGCCCTTCCCCGGCGCCGCCCGCTCCTCCCCGCCGCCCCCTCGGGCACCGGCCGGCTGTCGGGGACCGACCTGCGGGGCCCGACCGGGGCCCTCCACCGGATCGGGACGCCCGGCTGCTCCCGCACCCCGGAGACGGTCCGCGAGCAGGTCACCGCCCGCCCCCGCACGGAGTGCACCCCCGCGACCTGGCGGTGACCCCGCGTCCGGCGGCCTCGGACCGCGACGGTCCGGCCGATCTCGCCGCCGAGGCCGCGGTCCGCCGCGAGCCGGGCGTACCGGAGGTCGAGTTCTACCACTACGGCCCGATGCGTCTCTCCTCCCCGACCGGATCGGTGCCGCGCTCGGCCGGGCGACCACCGAACCAGGCACCCGGGCCCACGCACAGAACATGCACAAACCAGCAGGAAATGCGCACAGGAATCGATCAGACCCGGTCATCCGCTGGCCGAATACGATCCTTCCTCCGCGCGAGACGATCCTGCCCATGCCAACATGTGGACCCTGAGCTCCCCCTCAGTCGTGATCACCCGACGAGGGGGAGCCACCCACGGAGCCACCCACGGAGCCGCGCTCACCGCCGCCGCCGGGACGTCCCGAACAGGCTCCGGGTGATCTCCCGCCCGAGCTGCGTCCCGGCCGACCGGGCGAAGGACTTCAGCGCCGGGTTGCCCAGCAGGGCCCCGAGCAGCCCGGCGTCCTCCTTCTCCCGCGCCGGCTCCCGCCGCCGCTCCGGTTCCGGCCGGGCCTGCGGCGAGGGCGCCGGCCGCGCGTCCGGCGAGGGCACCGGCTCCGCCTGCGGCCGGGCCGCCCGCGCCGCCAGCTTCTCGTACGCCGACTCCCGGTCGATCGCGTCCCGGTACCTCGCCGCCAGCGCCGACCCGTCCACCGCCGCCCGCAGCGCCGCCGGATCGACCGGCCCCATCAGCGACTGCGGCGCCCGCAGCCTGGTCGCCGCGACCGGCGTCGGCGCGCCCTTCTCCGACAGCACGGTGACCACCGCCTCGCCCGTCCCCAGCGAGGTCAGCACCTCCGCCAGGTCGTACGCGGGCGACCTCGGGAAGGTCGACACGGTCGCCTTCAGCGCCTTGGCGTCGTCCGGCGTGAACGCCCGCAGCGCGTGCTGCACCCGGTTGCCCAGCTGCGCCAGCACGTCCGCCGGCACGTCCTTCGGCGTCTGGGTGACGAAGAAGACGCCCACCCCCTTCGAGCGGATCAGCCGCACCGTCTGGGTGATCGCCTCCAGGAAGGCCTTGGACGCACCCTTGAACAGCAGGTGCGCCTCGTCGAAGAAGAAGACCAGCTTCGGCCGGTCGAGGTCCCCGACCTCGGGCAGCTCCTGGTAGAGGTCGGCGAGCAGCCACATCAGGAAGGTCGAGAAGAGCCGCGGCCGGTCCTGCACCGCGGGCAGTTCCAGGACCGACACCAGGCCCCGCCCGTCCTCCGCGCGCCGCAGCAGTTCGGCGGTGTCGAACTCCGGCTCGCCGAAGAACGCCCCCGCCCCCTCGTTCTCCAGCAGGGTGAGCGAGCGCAGGATCACCCCGGCGGTGGCGGCGGAGATCCCGCCGATGCCCTTCAGCTCCTCCTTGCCCTCGGGCGAGGCGAGGAAGCCGATGACCGCCGTGAGGTCCTTGAGGTCGTAGAGCTCCAGGCCGTTGCGGTCGGCGTAGTGGAAGACCAGCCCGAGCGAGGCCTCCTGGGTCTCGTTCAGGTCCAGCACCTTGGCGAGCAGCAGCGGGCCGAAGCTGGTCACGGTCGCCCGCAGGGGGATGCCGGTGCCCAGGCCGCCGAGCGCGTAGAACTCGGCGGGGCAGCCCCGGGCCCGCCAGTCCTGGCCCACCTCGGCGGCCCGGGCGGCGGTGCGCTCGCCCGGTTCGCCGGGCGCGGACACCCCGGAGACGTCGCCCTTGATGTCGGCGAGGAACACCGGCACGCCCTGTTCGGAGAGCTGTTCGGCGATCAGCTGGAGGGTCTTGGTCTTTCCGGTGCCGGTGGCGCCCGCCACCAGCCCGTGCCGGTTGAGCACCCCGAGCGGCACCCGCACCGGCGCACCGGCGTACGCGGTGCCGTCCAGCAGCACCGCGCCGAGCTCCAGCGCGGGCCCGGTGAAGGCGTACCCGTCGGCGATCTCCCGGACGGCGGACGGAACGGCAGCGGACATCGGACACCCTCCTGGGCACCTCGGCGCGACGGCGGCGCGGCGACGGACGGCCGCGCACGGCCCGACAGGGCGGACGAAAGGGCCGGAGCCACGCGGGACCTACACGACATTTCCCATGAAACAGCCGCAATCCTCCGCCCGCAGCCCGTACCCGTGCGCGTGGCGGGCCCGCGGCTGCTGCGCCATCCGCCGCCCAAACGGTAGGCTTTCCGTGTGATCTTCAAGCGCATCGGCAATGGTCGGCCGTACCCGGATCACGGCCGTACCAGCACCCGCCAGTGGGCGGACGTCGCCCCGCGCCCGGTGCGACTCGACCAGCTGGTGACCACCAAGGGACAACTGGATCTGGAGACCCTCCTGGCGGAGGACTCCACCTTCTACGGGGACCTCTTCGCGCACGTCGTGAAGTGGCACGGGGACCTGTACCTGGAGGACGGGCTGCACCGCGCGGTCCGCGCCGCGCTCCAGCAGCGCCAGGTGCTGCACGCCCGCGTCCTCGAAATGGAATGACGAGGGGCCCGGTCCGGCCGGGCCCGCACGCGTCGGACCGCCCCCCGGCCGGGACCGGGGGGCGGTCCGTTCGTACCCGGGTGCGGTCGGGGTACCCCCATTCGGGTACCGGCGTACTCCGGATGATGATCGTTTAGTACCTTCACCGCTGGACGGCACTAATCTGCTGACTACGGCCGCGGCCACGTTCCCGTGACCCCGCGCCCGGCCCCACCGGCACCCGATCCCCGCCCCGGCACGAGGGGGAGACAAACCGTGAGCATGTTGACTCCCCAAGGTCTGAAGGGGAAGCAGTACCGGATCACCGGCAACTCCTATCCGCGGCTCGGCCGCCCGCCCAAGAGGAGCCGCAAGGTCATCGCGCTGATCGGCGCGCTGCTCGCGCTGGCCCTGATCGGGCTCGGCGGCGTCCAGCTGTGGGACATCTTCAGCGGCAAGGGCAAGAACGCCTCCGCGCAGGCCTGCGCCTCACCCTCCGGCAAACCGCTGGCCGCGCCGACCCCGGAGGCCGCGCCGACCGCGCCGGGCACCGCCGCGGCCCCGATCGACCCGCAGGCGATCCCGCAGCCGGCCGCCTTCAAGGTGAACATCCTGAACGCCACCACCAAGGCCGGCCTCGCCGGACGGACGGCCGACGAGTTCACCAAGCGCGGCTTCACCATCGACAAGAAGGGCAACGCCCCGGCCGAGCTGGACAAGAAGGTCCCCGGCACCGCCGTGGTGGTCGCCGGTCCGGCCGGCGCCGGCGCCGCCACGCTGATCAGCTCGCAGATCGCCGGGGCCACCGTCGCCACCGACGCCCGCACCGACAACAGCGTGGACGTCGTCATCGGCGACAGCTACAACACCCTGCTGGACGAGACCCAGGCCGCCGCGGCCCTGGCCCTGGCCACCCGGCCGGTCCCGGCCCCGAGCTCCACCGGCACCTGCTGACGGCCCGCCCCGCGACGACGACGAGGAGCCCCCGGCGGCGCGCCGGGGGCTCC
>NZ_JBHJRC010000433.1:0-5038 GCF_042261735.1 Kitasatospora sp. NPDC056327
CGTCGAGGGTGGCCCGGACGATCGGGCGCGCCCTGGTCCCGCCGGCCAGCGCGATCTCGACCGCGCCGACGTCCCCGAAGGTCGCGGCGCCGTCGATCGCCGCCGCCACGACGATCCGCCGCACCGCGGGGGACAGCGGACCGACGTCGATCGTCACGCCCTGCTCCTGCGGGCCGTCGAAGGCGAGCCGGACCGTGCCGTCCGGGCTCTCCGGGGCGCCGTAGAACACGAAGTCCTCGTCGCAGGCGACCTGTTCGTCCCCGTCGAGCGCGAAGGCCACCACGTCCACCTCGCAGGTGCTCCGCTGGGCCCAGGAGGCGTTGACGGTCCAGCGCGTGCCGTCCTGGGCGAGCGGCAGGTCGACCACACCGCCGCGCGGCAGCACCAGCTCCTCCGGGCCGGCGGGCGCGTCGTCCGCCGGCGCCGCCTCACCGGCCGGGAGCGGCGCGGTCTCCAGGGTGTTCAGCCAGACCTGTTCGTGGACCGGCAGGCCGAGCCACTCGATCCGGCCCATCCGGCGGTCCTCGCCGGCCCCGGTCAGCGCCAGGACGTCGGTGACGTTCGCCGACAGGTTCACCGCGGCGGCGCCGCCGAGGGCGACGACAGCCGTCCGCGCCGCCACCGACTCGGTGTGCCGCCCGCCCACGACGAGGACCCGCCGTCCGGTCAGCGCCCGCCGCTCCCGTGCGGCCTGCCGCCGCGCCGGCCGCACGGTCCCGGTCACCGGTGCGGGCCGGACCTCCGGGACGGCGACCGGACCCGCCGCGGCCCCGACGGGCACCACCACCGGCACGTCCACCGGTTCCCCGACCACCGCCACCGCCACCGCGGCCTCGACGGGCACCACCGGCGCCGCGACCTCCGGGACCACCGGGACCGCCACCGCCCCGCCGCCCGCCTCCTCGTGCGCCGTCCCGGCCCGGACCTCCGCGAGCAGCGCCAGGAAGGCCGCCTCGTCCACCACCGGGACGCCCTCCGCGGCCGCCCGCCGGGCCTTGGCCGAACCCGCGCCGTCCGGACCGGCGTTGGCGATCAGCACACTGGTGTGCCGGCTCACCGAGGACATCACGTTCAGCCCGGCGGTCACCGCCCGCGCCACCAGTTCCTCCCGCGCCGTCGCGGTGTCCCCGGTGACGGCCACCTTCATGCCCTGCACCAGCGGCCCGCCCGCCGTCCAGCGCCCTGGGTTGCGGTAGGCGCACGGCGTCTTCGGGATCCGGGGCCGGAACTCCGAGGTGCGCCGGGGCGGGCAGTCCACCAGCGGCAGCGGCACCCCGAGCCTGGCGGCCTCGGCGAGCGAGCCGCTCAGCACGCCGGCCAGCACCCTGGTGTCGTCCAGGGCGTCGTGCGCCTGCCGCTGCACCACCCCGTAGTGCGCAGCGAGCGTACCGAGCCCGAGGTCCGCCGTCGGGGTCTCGATCCGGCGGTTCAGCGCGAGCGTGCAGAGCCGCCGGGAGACCGGCAGCCAGGTCCGGGCGCGGGCGAACTCGTGGCTGAGGAAGTCGTAGTCGAACTGCGCGTTGTGCGCGACCATGACCCGGCCGTCCAGCAGTCCGCCGATCCGGTCGGCGACCTGCTCGAACGACGGCGCACCGCGCAGCCGTTCGGCGGTCAGGCCGTGGACGTGCACCGGCCCCGGGTCGACGCCCGGATCGAGCAGGGTGGAGAACTCCCCGGTCCGCCGGCCCGCCGCGTCCACCGTGATGACCGCGACCGACAGCACCCGGTGCCGACCGGGCCGCAGACCGGAGGTCTCGACGTCGACCAGCGCCCACTCGTGGGCGTAGCCGGTGCCGTCCCGGTCGTCGGGTGCGGCGGAGGGGTGCGGGAGCGGCGTTTCCGAAGTCATGACAGTAAGCATGCTCATCATCACGTATCACTCACAACCCGTTTGACCTGCTTGTTATCCCGCGAAACCACTCCCTTCGGGTAGTTCCGCACCGCGCACGTTTGGGTACGTACTGCGGCGCGCGCCCGCGGGAGACCCGGGGCGCGTACCCTCCGCTCACAGCCGTCACCCGGCCGTCGCCCATCACACACGAGGAGTCCGAGCGAACCATGAGCCAGGACCGCATCCCAGGACCGGTACGCCAGACCTACGGCGCCGACGATCTCTCCCAGGCCGCGAGCTTCGGCGGCGGATTCATCAACTTCGGTGACTGGAGCGGCATCCGCACCACCGCCCCCACCCCGGAGGACCGCGTCCGCAGCCAGGAGGACCTCTACCGGCGGGTGCTGCGGGCCTTCCCAGGGCCGCACGAGTCACTGCGGCTGGCCGAGGTCGGCTGCGGACGCGGGCTCGGCGCGGCCCTCGCGCTCTGCGAGTTCCGCTTCGCCGCGGTGACGGGCGTCGACATCCACCCCGACCAGATCGAGCGCGCCCGCGCCGTCAACGCCCGTGCCCTGGCGACCTTCCCGGACCGGCTCGGCTACTCGCTCGGCCCGGCGGACGACCTGCCCTTCGCGGACGCCTCGCTCGACGGCGTCTACTCGGTCGAGGCCGCGCAGCACTTCCGCGAACTGCGCGGGTTCGCCCGCGAGACGGCCCGGGTGCTGCGGCCCGGCGGGCGGCTGGTGGTCACCACCTTCTTCAGCGCCGCCGGGCCGGACGTCGCCGAGCGGCTGAGCATCCTGCTCGGCAGCTTCGCCAACGGCCTGGACGTCGCCCACCCGCTCGACGCCTTCACCGCCGACCTCTCGGCCGCCGGCTTCACGGACGTCGGCACCGAGTCCATCGGCGCGGACGTCTGGCCGGGCCTGGACCGCTACCTGGAGGGCACGGTCCCGCGCGGCCACTGGACCCGCAACTTCCTCAGCACCTGGCGCGACGGCCTGCTCGACTACCACCTCGTCACCGCCACCCGCCGCTGACCCCGCCGACCCCGCGGGCCCCGCAGGCCCCGCAGGCCCGCCGGACGGCGACGGACCCCGAGGACAGCGGCGGACCGTGAGGACAGCGGCGGAGCCGACGGACGACGGCGAACCGGTCGACCACGGCGGCCCGAAGGACCGGGCGGACCCGGCGAACCGCCCCGGAGCGATCCCCGCACACCACGGGGATCGCCCCGCGCACGAACCGGCCGGCGCCCCCGGTCAGCCCCGGTGGACCAGCAGCGCCGTGCGCACCGCCGACTCAAGGGCGCCCTCGACCCAGGCCGGCTTGGTCGAGGTGTGGTCCCCCGCGAAGTGCAGCGGCCCCTCGGAGCCCGGGATGTCGGGGAACAGCTCGGTGTGCTGCCCGGGGAGCAGCACCGAGGCCTCCCCGTAGGCGTAGTGGTCGCGCATCCAGGACTGGGTGCGGAACTTCGTGGTGAAGAAGACCTCGCAGCGCCGGCCGAACACCGCCTGCACCCCGGCAAGCGCCCGCAGGCAGCGCTCCTCGTCGGCGTACGCGTCCCACTTCAGCGCGTCGTCGGACCAGCTGTACGAGGCCAGCACCACGCCCCCGTCGCTGCCCTCCACCGGGTGGGCGTGCTCGAAGTAGACGAACCGGTTGGCGTTGTCGCTGACCGCCCCGCCGCCCCGCACGTGCGCCGCCTCCGGGTCGGCGCCCGCCGGGCGGAACGCCGCGAAGCACTTGCCGAGCTCCGCCGGGACGCCCACCCCGAGCCTGCGCACCGAGGCGTGCGCTCCGAGGTGGCGGCCGTCGCCGACCCGCCCCGCCCGGTACCGCTCGTAGAGGCCCGGCTCGACGGACTCCAGCTCCCGCTTCCAGTCGTCCTCGGTGAACTCCCACCAGCGGCGGGAGAACTCCAGCAGCACCTTGGTGGCGGCGTCGTAGTGCAGTTCGGTGACGGCCCGCCGCTTGCCGTACGCCAGCGGCGGCTCGAAGGCCACGTGCCGCAGCCCGGAGAAGGGGACGGTGATGATCGCCTCGTCGCCCTCGAAGACCTCGGTGACGCCGCCCCTCCCGCTCAGGCCCTCCTCGGAGACGGTGTGGACCCGGACCCTGCCGCCGAGCCGTTCCACCCGCACCGCGCGCCGGTCGAACCGCACCTTCCCCTTCACCGGCGCGAGCATGGCGTCGACGAGCTTCGCCGTGCCGCCCTTGATCTCCCAGAACCTGGTCCTCGGGTCGATCAGCGCGGCGGACAGGAAGCTGTGCACGAAGGAGAGGTGCAGCCGCGAGGTCACGTTCTGGACGGTGCCGACGAGGTCGACGGTCCGGACGTCCAGCCCGGCCTCCTCGGTGAGGTAGCGGTACATCGACCAGTGGCCGTACCGCCGCAGCACGGTGGCCCAGCCCTCGACCAGCTCCGCGCCCTCCTTGCCGCGCACCAGCCGGAGCGCGGGTTCCAGCGCCCCGGCGTAGATCGCGGCGGCGGTCCTGGTGCGGTCGGTCCCGGTGACGCCGAAGGAGTCGTTGACCGGCCCGGGGTCCTTCTCGTAGTCGGCCCGGCGGACGTGCAGGCCGTTGACGTGGATCCAGGTGCGGTTGGCCCGCTTCCCCGGGTTCTCCACCTCGACGTCCACCAGCAGGAACTCCTGGCGCGGCAGGTCGTGCGCGGCGAGCAGTTCCATCACCAGCGGGTGGCTCTCCGGCAGCCGCATCGCGCCGCCCTCGGCGTACTGCTCCGGATCGGCGAACGGCTGCTCGCCGTTCTCGTGGCCGCCCTTGCGGAAGGTCTTGATCCGGCCGCCGGCCCGGTTGCCGTTGGCCTCGATGACGACGACGTCGTGGCCCGCCCGGTTCAGCAGGTCGGCGGCGAGCAGTCCGGCCGGGCCGGCCCCGACCACCAGGACGCGCTTGGTCGCCCGCCCCCGGCCGGTGGGCAGGCCGTCCCGGAGGATCTTCAGGTAGCCCGGGACGAGCGGCCGGTCCTGCTCGTCGTACACGGCGATCGCGCGGGCCACCGTCGTGTACGCGCGCTCGTCGGTGCCCGGCGGCACGGCGCCCGGCGGGACGGCACCCGGCGCCGTGCCGGGGCCGAGCGCGGTCGCCGGCCCGGCGGCGGCGACGGCGAGCCCGGCGGCGAGCACCGAGGCCCCGGTCACCGCGACGACCGACCGCCGCGACGGGGCGGCCGCGGCCGCCCCG
>NZ_JBHJRC010000434.1:0-5019 GCF_042261735.1 Kitasatospora sp. NPDC056327
GGGTTAAGTAGAGCGCCGACGCCGCGTTGAACAGACCGTTGCCGACCCGGTTGGCGAAACTGGCGGCGACCAGCACGGCCCCGGCCCGGCCGGGCTCCCGGGCCACGATGTCGATCTCCCCGGCCCGGCAGCGCCAGTTCCGCTCCAGCACGGTCGTGCCCGCGGCCGCCAGCCGCCGTCCTCCGTGCCGTGCCGTCCGGCGTGCCGCTCCCGCTCCGCCCGCGGCTCGTCCGCCTTGCCCGGTGTCCGGTGCCGACCGACGATGTCATCGAGGTGTCGGCGGATCCGGTGCCGCGGCGCGTCCTCGACGGGCCGCGGGTGTCCGGACCGTTCCGGCGCACCGCGACCCGAAGGCGCCGTCCCGACCGCCCCGACCGCCCCGCCCCGAACGCCCCGCCCCGAACGAACCGGAGGACCGTCCCGTGAGGATCAACCTGACCAGCGTCTTCGTCGACGACCAGGCGAAGGCCCTGCGTTTCTACACGGAGGTGCTCGGGTTCGTGAAGAAGCACGACGTCCCGCTCGGGACGGACCGCTGGCTGACCGTGGTCTCGGCCGAGCAGCCCGACGGCACCGAACTGCTCCTGGAGCCCGACGGCCACCCCGCCGTCGGGCCCTACCGGCGGGCGCTGGTCGGTGACGGCATCCCCGCCGCCTCGTTCGCGGTGGACGACGTGCGGGCCGAGTTCGAGCGCCTGCGCGGACTCGGCGTGCGCTTCGTCCAGGAGCCCGTGGACATGGGGCCGGTCACCGTGGCGGTCCTCGACGACACCTGCGGCAACCTGATCCAGCTCACCCACCGGCGCTGACGCCCCGCCGGCCGGCACCCGGCCCGCTGTCACGCCCCGCTGCCACGGCCGGGCGGGCCGGGGCGGGTGCCCCCGTGCCCGGCCGGCCGCGCGGAGCCGCGCGCGCCGGCCGGACGGGTGCCGTCAGCCCTGCTTGACGGCCGAGATGTCGAACTCAAGGACGATCTTGTCGCCGACGAGTACGCCACCGCCCTCAAGGGCGGCGTTCCAGGTGACGCCGAAGTCCTTGCGGCTGATGGTCACCGAGCCCTCAAGCCCGACCCGCAGGTTGCCGTAGGGGTCGACGGCGTTGCCCGTGTACTCGAAGTCGATGGTGACCGGCTTGGTGACGTCCTTGACGGTGAGGTCGCCGGTGACCCGGTAGTCGGTGTCGGACTTCCGCTCGACCTCGGTGGTGCGGAAGGTGATGTCGGGGAAGTTCGGGGCGTCGAGGAAGTCGTTGGTGCGCAGGTGCTGGTCGCGCTGCTCGACGCCGGTGTCGATGCTCTCCGTCTTGATCACCACCTGGCCGGCGGACTTGGCCGGGTCGGTGCCGTCCAGGTGCGCGGTGCCCTCGAACTGGTGGAAGGCGCCGCGGACCTTGGTGACCATGGCGTGGCGGGCGACGAAGCCGATCCGGGTGTGCGTCGGGTCGAGGACGTAGTCCCCGGTGAGCTCGGGAAGGGAAGCGGTCATGGTCGGGTACCTCCGTGGAGTCCGGATCCCGGCGTCGGCCCGCCGGGATCGCTCCCGGTCACGGTAGGTGCCGACGCTTCCGGGCCCGGCCGAACACGCGTGGCGGCGGAGGATTGCACCCTGACCGGTGACTGCCGATTGCCGCCCTGCCGCTGCCCTCCCGCCGCCGCCGGCCCGGCCCGGCCCGGCCCGCTCAGGCCGTGCGGCCGCCGCGGTCCTGCCGTCCCCGTCGCCGGCCGGTCCTGCCGTCCCGACGCCGAAGCACGCCGGCCCGGTCGTGCCGCCGGCGACCCCGCTGCCCCCGGCTCTGGCGTGAACGGCCTGCTGAGGGCCACAATGGCCCCCTCCCGGAGCACCGAAAGGCGTGGCATGGACCCTGTGATCACGACGGACGGCCTGCGCGGCGCGGAGCGCTTCGAGTACTGGCGCTCCGCGGTCAACGACACCTTCGTCCCGCTGCGGGCCGAACCGGCCGCCGCCGGGGGCGCCCCCTTCCGCGGGCGGATGCGGTCCGTGGCGCTGGGCGCGTTGCGGGTCACCGAGATCTCGGCGGGCGCCCACGCGGTGCACCGGACACCGAAGCTGATCGCCGCGTCCGGCGGCGCCTACTTCAAGCTGGGCCTCCAGCTCTCGGGCCGCTGCGTCCTGGGCCAGGACGGCCGCGAGGTCGCCCTCGCCCCCGGTGACCTCGCCATCTACGACACCAGCCGCCCCTACAGCCTCTCCTTCGCGGCGCACTACCGTCAGCTGGTGGTGATGCTGCCGCAGTCCCTGCTGCCCGTCCCTCCGGCGGAGATCGCCCGGGCCACCGCCCGGCCGCTGTCGGGACGCCGCGGGTTCGGCGCGCTCGCCGTGCCGGTGCTGCGCCAGCTCCCGCAGCGCCCGGAGGAGTTCCGGGGCGCCGCCGCGCACCGGCTGGCCGACACGGTGGCCGACCTGGTGGCCGGGCTGGTCACGGAGCGGCTCGCCGATGCCGTGCCCCCGGCGGAGTCGCGCGGGCGGGCGCTGCTCGTCGGCGTCCGCGCCTACATCGAGGAGCACCTGGGCGATCCCGGCCTCGGGCCGGAACAGGTGGCCGCCGCCCACCACATCTCGGCCCGCTACCTGCACCGGCTCTTCCAGGAGGAGGGCGGGACCGTCTCGGGCTGGATCAGGCACCGCCGGCTGGAGCACTGCCGCCGTGAGCTGCGCGATCCCGCGTCGCGGAGCCGCCCCGTGGGGGCCGTCGCGGCCCGGTGGGGGCTCACCGACGCGGCGAACTTCAGCAGGGCCTTCCGGCGCGCCTACGGGTGCAGTCCGAGCGAGTACCGGGCGGGCCCGGCGGCCGGGCCCGGGGCCGTGGCCCCTTCCTGACGGCTTCCGGCGGCCTGCCCGCTCTCCGGAACGGCCCCGGCGGCCGTCCCGGTGGTGCGGTCCGGGACAAGGACTGTGCACCGGGTGACAAGAAGCGCCGACCCCCGGTGCGCGACGGTGTCCCCACGAGGCGCGCGGCGGGCGCGCCGTGGCACCGGGCGGCAGCATGGAGCAGGGTCGGCTTCTCATCGGCGGGCAGTGGACGGAAGCCACGGACGGGGCGCGGTTCCCCGCCCACGATCCGGCCGACGGATCCCTGCTCGGTCACCTCGCGGACGCCGGACAGGCCGAGGTGGACGCCGCCGTGGCCGCGGCGCGGGCCGCGCTGGCCGATCCGGCCTGGGCGCGCACGACGGCCGCCGCCCGGGCCCGCCTGCTGTGGCGGATCGCCGACCTCATCGAGCGCGACGCCGACGAACTGGCCGAGCTGGAGAGCCGGGACCAGGGCCAGCCGCTGGGCGTGGCGCGCGCGGTCAGCGTGGCCGGCGCGGCCGAGCACTTCCGCTACTACGCGGGCTGGGTGACGAAGATCGAGGGGAGCGTCACCCCGGTCTCCTTCCCCGACACCCTGCACTACACCCGGCGCGAGCCGGTCGGGGTGTGCGCGCTGATCACGCCGTGGAACTTCCCCCTCATGATCGCCGCCTGGAAGATCGCCCCGGCCCTGGCCTGCGGCAACACCGTGATCCTGAAGCCCGCCGAGCAGACCTCGCTCACCTCGCTGCGCCTGGTGCGGCTCTGCGAGGAGGCCGGACTGCCCGCCGGGGTGGTCAACCTGCTCACCGGCGGCCCCGCGACCGGGCGGGCCCTGGTGGCCCACCGCGGCGTGGACAAGGTCTCCTTCACCGGCTCCACCTCGGTGGGGCGCGAGATCGTCCGGGCGAGCGCCGACGACCTCAAGCGGGTCACCCTGGAGCTGGGCGGCAAGGCCCCCAGCATCATCGCGCGCGACGCCGACATCGACGCCGCGGTGGCGGGCAACGTCCAGGGCGCGCTGCTGAACAGCGGCCAGGTGTGCGCCGCGTACGCCCGCTTCTACGTGGACCGTGCCAGGGAGCAGGAGTTCACCGAGAAGCTCGCGGCGGCCGTCGCGGCGCTGCGGCTGGGCCCGGGCCTGGCCGCCGGGACCGACCTCGGTCCGCTGGTCAGCGCCGAGCACCTGGGCCGGGTGGAGTCCCTGGTCGGGGCGGGCGTCGCCGAGGGCGCGCAGGTGGTGACCGGCGGCTCCCGGGCCGACGGCGCCCTGGCCGGCGGCCACTTCTACCGCCCGACGGTGCTGGCCGGCGTCCGGGACACGATGACCGTCGCCCGTCAGGAGGTCTTCGGCCCGGTGCTTCCGGTGCTCGCCTACGACGACGAGGACGAGGTGATCGCCCGCGCCAACGACACCGACTACGGGCTGGCGGCCGCCGTGTGGACCAGGGACCTGGGCACCGCGCAGCGGCTGACGGCCGGCATCCGGGCCGGCGCGGTGTTCGTGAACATGCCGCCCGTCCCCGACCCGGCGGCGCCCTGGGGCGGGTTCGGCAGCAGCGGCTGGGGCCGCGAGATGGGCGCGCACGCCCTCGACGTGTTCACCGAGACCAAGGGTGTCTGGCTGCACCACGGCTGACCGTCCGCCCGTCGCTCCCACCCCCCTCCGCGCGCACCCGCACCCCCGCGCACCCCCACCCACCCCCGTGACGAGGAAGCAGGAACCCCCGATGATCCCCTCGCAGCCCGACGCCCGCGCCGACCGCGACGCCCGCCCCGAGCAGGACACCCGCCCCGAGCACGGGGCCGCCGGCGGTGACGCCGCCGCCGTCCGCGCCGTCGTCCAGGCCTACGTCGACGCGGTGACCGCCGGTGACAGCGCGGCCGTGCGCGCCGTCTTCCGGCCCGACGCCCACATGTGGGGCTACCTCGGCGAGCGGTTCGTCTCCGCGCCCATCGACGCGTTCTGCGAGGTGGTCGCCGCCGACACCGGCGAACGGCCGTGGACGGGCCGGTACTCCTCGACGATCCGCTCCGTCGAGGTCACCGGCGAGGTCGCGGTCGCGGTGCTGGAGGAACACGGCTACCAGGACGCCGACTTCACCAACCACTTCTCCCTGGTGCGCGCGGACGGTCACTGGCTCATCGCCGCCAAGACCTTCCACAGCCCCACCACCACCGCCTGACGGCCGGCCGGCCTCCCGTGGGC
>NZ_JBHJRC010000435.1:0-4932 GCF_042261735.1 Kitasatospora sp. NPDC056327
ACCCCCCCACCCCCCCAACCCCTATGGTTATTGGTCGGGGGGGCTGGTTTTTTTTTAAACCCCCCGGGCCGGGCCGGGCCCACCCCCCCCCCCCCGCCTTACCGTTTTGTCCAAAATTCCGATGATCCATCCGGTGACGCCGGGTAGCACGGCGCGCGAAGGGTCACAGCTGCGTAACCCGGCCTTGACGGGAGGGCGACCCGGGGAGGAAGCTTCCGCATGACGGTCGACATTGTCGAACGATGGCCGTGCGAATCACACCCACAGAGCGCTCACCCGCCCGCTGATCCGCCCGGCCCCTGCCCCCACCCTCATCTCCGGGCCATATGGACAAGGGAGTCTTTGTGTCCGCGTTCTCCAACGGCGACGTTTTCGTCGGCGAAACCCTCGGCACCGCCGCGCTGATACTCCTCGGCGGTGGCGTCTGCGCCGCCGTGACCCTCAAGAAGTCGAAGGCCCTCAACGCCGGCTGGCTGGCGATCACCTTCGGCTGGGGCTTCGCGGTCCTGATCGCCGCCTACATGTCGGCGCCGAAGTCCGGTGCCCACCTCAACCCGGCCGTCACCGTCGCGCTCGCCGTCAAGAGCGGCGAGTGGAGCCAGGTGCCGCTCTACCTCGGCTCCCAGATGCTCGGCGCGGTCATCGGCGCCGTGCTGGTCTGGGCCGCCTACCTCGGTCAGTTCCAGGCCAACCAGGAGCCGACCCTCGGCATCTTCTCGACCGGGCCCGAGATCCGGAACCCGGTCCAGAACGTGCTCACCGAGGTCATCGGCACCTTCGTGCTCTGCTTCGCGATCCTCACCATCGGCACCAACAGCGGGCTCTCGCAGTCCGGCACCGGCACCCTGATGGTCGCCTTCACCGTGGTGGGCATCGGCCTCTCGCTGGGCGGCCCGACCGGCTACGCGATCAACCCGGCCCGCGACCTCGGCCCGCGCATCGCCCACGCCCTGCTGCCGATCCCGAACAAGGGCGGCTCCGACTGGTCCTACGCCTGGGTCCCGGTCGTCGGCCCGATCGCCGGCGGCCTGCTGGCCGGCGGTCTGTACAACGCCATGTTCTGAGGCCGGGTTCGAACCCGCCGCGCACGGGGACTGACCACGGAGTCAGGCCCACCCTCCCCGCAAACCCCCAGAGACCCGAGCCGAGGACCCTCATGACCTCCACTGGCAACTACATCGCCGCGATCGACCAGGGCACCACGTCCAGCCGCTGCATCGTCTTCGGCGCCGACGGCCGCATCGTCGCCGTCGACCAGCAGGAGCACCGGCAGATCTTCCCCCAGCCGGGCCACGTCGAGCACGACGCCGCCGAGATCTGGACCCGGGTGCAGTCGGTCGTCCGCGGCGCGCTGGAGAAGGCCGGCCTGACCAGGGACGACATCCGCGCCATCGGCATCACCAACCAGCGCGAGACCACCGTGCTGTGGGACCGGCACACCGGCGAGCCGGTGCACAACGCGCTGGTGTGGCAGGACACCCGCACCGAGGGCCTCTGCCGCGAGCTGGGCCGCAACGTCGGCCAGGACCGCTTCCGCCGCGAGACCGGCCTCCCGCTGGCCAGCTACTTCGCCGGCCCGAAGATCCGCTGGCTGCTGGACAACGTCGAGGGCCTGCGCGAGCGCGCCGAGGCCGGCGACATCCTCTTCGGCACCATGGACACCTGGGTCATCTGGAACCTCACCGGCGGGGTGAACGGCGGCCGGCACGTCACCGACGTGACCAACGCCAGCCGCACCATGCTGATGAACCTCAAGACGCTGGCCTGGGACGAGGGCATCGCCGAGTCGATGGGCGTGCCGATGGCCGTCCTGCCGGAGATCCGCTCCTCCGCCGAGGTGTACGGCGAGGCCGTCGGCGACCTGGCCGGCGTGCCGGTCGCCTCCGCGCTCGGCGACCAGCAGGCCGCGCTGTTCGGCCAGACCTGCTTCGACGAGGGCGAGGCCAAGTCCACCTACGGCACCGGCACCTTCCTGCTGCTGAACACCGGCGAGAAGATCGTCAACTCGTACCACGGCCTGCTGACCACGGTCGGCTACCGGATCGGCGACCAGGCCCCGGTGTACGCCCTGGAGGGGTCGATCGCCGTCACCGGCTCGCTCGTCCAGTGGCTGCGCGACCAGCTCGGCATCATCTCCACCGCCGCCGAGATCGAGACCCTGGCCAACACGGTCGAGGACAACGGCGGCGCCTACTTCGTCCCGGCCTTCTCCGGCCTGTTCGCCCCGTACTGGCGCTCCGACGCCCGCGGGGTGATCGCCGGCCTCACCCGGTACGTCACCAAGGGCCACCTGGCCCGGGCCGTCCTGGAGGCCACCGCCTGGCAGACCCGCGAGGTCGTCGACGCCATGCAGAAGGACTCCGGGGTCGAGCTCACCGCCCTCAAGGTCGACGGCGGCATGACCAGCAACAACCTGCTCATGCAGAACATCGCCGACGTTTTGGACGCCCCGGTCGAGCGCCCGTACGTGGCCGAGACCACCGCCCTGGGCGCCGCCTACGCGGCCGGCCTGGCGGTCGGCTTCTGGAGCGACCTCGACACCCTGCGGGCCAACTGGCACCGCGCCGCCGAGTGGACCCCCCGCATGGACGAGGCCACCCGGGAGCGCGAGTACAAGAAGTGGCTCAAGGCCGTCGAGCGCACCATGGGCTGGGTGGAGGAGGACGAGAACAGCTGACCGCGAAGCCGGTCGGGGCACCCGCCCCGGCCGGCCCGCTCCGTTCCACCGGCCCGCCGCACCGGGCCGACCGGTCCCTCCGCCGGGACCGTACGCACACCGAGAGGAGTAACGGCGCCGCCCGACCCGCGCGCCGTACACACACCATGGCAACCATTCCGACCCTGGGCGCCGAGCTGACCGCCGGCCGCACCGCCTCCCGCGCCGAGACCCGCGAGCTGCTCGGCCGGGCCACCTACGACCTGCTGGTGATCGGGGGCGGCATCCTCGGCACCGCCGTGGCCTGGACCGCCTCGCAGGCCGGTCTGAAGGTCGCCATGGTCGACGCCGGCGACTTCGCCGGTGCCACCTCCAGCGCCTCCTCCAAGCTGGTCCACGGCGGGCTGCGCTACCTGCAGACCGGCGCGGTCAAGCTGGTCGCCGAGAACCACAAGGAGCGCCGCGCGCTCTCCACCGACGTCGCGCCGCACCTGGTCAACCCGCTGACCTTCTTCGTGCCGGTCTACAAGGGCGGCCCGCACAGCGCGCCCAAGCTCGGCGCCGGCGTCTTCCTGTACTCGGCGCTGTCCGCCTTCCGCGACGGCATGGGCCGGGTCTCCACGGCCGCGCACGCCGCCCAGCAGGTGCCCGCGCTGCGCACCGAGGGCCTGCGCTCGGTGGCCGTGTACGGCGACCACCAGATGAACGACTCGCGCGTCGCGGTGATGACCGTGCGGGCGGCCGTCGAGGCCGGGGCGGTGGTGCTCAACCACGCCGAGGTCACCGGGCTGCGCTTCACCGGCGGCCGGGTCACCGGCGCCGACCTGAAGGACCGCATGGACGGCACCGAGTTCGGCGTCGACGCCCGCCTGGTGCTCAACGCCACCGGCCCGTGGGTGGACCACCTGCGCCGGATGGAGGACGCCGGCGCCGCGCCGTCGATCCGCCTCTCCAAGGGCGCCCACGTGGTGGTCAAGCGCCGCTCGCCGTGGCGCGCCGCGCTGACCATCCCGATCGACAAGTACCGCGTCTCCTTCGCCATCCCGTGGGAGGACCACGTCCTGCTCGGCACCACCGACGAGGAGTACACCGGCGACCCGAAGGACGTCCGGGCCACCGAGGCGGACGTCGACCAGATCCTCGGCGAGGCCGCGCACGCGATCCGCGACGAGCACCTCGACCGCGACCTGATCACCTACACCTTCGCCGGTCTGCGGGTGCTGCCGGGCGGCCCGGGCGACACCGCCGCCGCCAAGCGCGAGACGGTCGTCACCGAGGGCAAGGGCGGCATGCTGTCGGTCGCCGGCGGCAAGTGGACCACCTACCGCCACATCGGCCGCACCGTGCTGGAGAAGCTGGCCCACGTGCCGGGCACCTCGCTCGGCGAGGACATCTCGCCGATCGCCCCGACCGTGCCGCTGCCCGGCGTCGGCGCGCCGAACGCCGTGGCGCACCGCCTGCTGATCGACCGGGAGCCGGGCTCGCGGATGGAGCCGCTGGTCGCCAGGCACCTCGCCGGCCACTACGGCACGCTGTCCTTCGACATCGCCCGGATGATCGACGAGAACCCGGAGCTCGGCCGGCCGATCCACGAGGACGGCCCGGACGTGTGGGCGCAGGTCGCCTACGCGGCCGACCACGAGTGGGCGTACACCGCGGACGACGTGCTGCGGCGCCGCACCACGATGACCGTCCGGGGCCTGGACACCCCGGAGATCCGCGCCGAGGTCGAGGCCTTCCTGGCGAAGCGCGGGGCCCAGTAGGCACGAACGGCACGGCGGGCGGGCGCTCCCCTCGGGGGCGCCCGCCCGTCGGCGTACCCGCTGACCTGTGGGAACGCCGCCGACCGGAGCAGTGCGGAGGACCGGGTGCGCGGCTTCCGTGAGGGGCGGGCGGCCCGGTCACCGCGGAGTTCCACGGCGGGGGTTCGGTGCGGCGGTCGGTGGTGCCGTCCTTCGCGCGCACCCTGCGGGTCGAGCGGCTGGGGCTGAGGCTGCGGCTGCGGCTGCGGCTGCGGCTGGACGGGAACGGCGGGGAGGACCGTCTGCGGGTGCCGATGCGGGAGAGCGATCCGCAGGAGGCCGCCGCGCCGCCCACCCGGGCCCCGGCCCGGCCCTCCCGGGTGCCACGCTGCCGCCGGCCGTGCCGCAGGGCCGACGCGCCGGACGACGGAAGGGCGGGCGCCCCCCGAGGGTTCCAGGACCCGTACACCTCGCACAACCCCCGCATGACGGTCGGCGACATCATCGGCGAGCCCTACGAGATCCACCCCGAGG
>NZ_JBHJRC010000436.1:0-4926 GCF_042261735.1 Kitasatospora sp. NPDC056327
CGGCCCGGCCGGGCCGCCCGCCGGGGCGGACGGCCCGGGACCGGTGCGCCGGCTCAGCGGCCGCGCAGCGCCCGGTAGCGGGCGACCAGCGCGGCGGTGGAGCTGTCCAGCGCCTCCGCGCCCTCACCGGTCAGCAGCACCGGCTCGATCCGCTTGGCGAGCACCTTGCCCAGCTCGACGCCCCACTGGTCGAAGGAGTCGATGTTCCAGACCGCGCCCTGGACGAACACCTTGTGCTCGTAGAGGGCGACCAGCTGGCCGAGCACCGAGGGGGTCAGCTCCGCGGCGAGCACGGTGGTGGTCGGGTGGTTGCCCCGGAAGGTCTTGTGCGGGACCAGCCCGGCCGGCACGCCCTCGGCCTCGACCTCCTCCGGCGTCCGGCCGAAGGCCAGCGCCTGGGTCTGGGCGAAGAAGTTGGCGAGCAGCAGGTCGTGCTGGGCGACCAGGCCGGGCAGCAGGTCGGCGACCGGCTCGGCGAAGCCGATGAAGTCGGCCGGGATGACCTTGGTGCCCTGGTGGAGCAGCTGGTAGTAGGCGTGCTGGCCGTTGGTGCCGGGGGTCCCCCACACCACCGGACCGGTCTGCCAGCCCACCGGGCGGCCGTCGCGGTCCACCGACTTGCCGTTGGACTCCATGTCCAGCTGCTGGAGGTAGGCGGTGAACTTGGACAGGTAGTGCGAGTACGGCAGCACCGCGTGCGCCTGGGCGTCGAAGAAGGCGCCGTACCAGACCCCGAGCAGGCCGAGCAGCAGCGGGACGTTCTCCTCCGGCGGGGCGGTGCGGAAGTGCTCGTCGACCAGGTGGAAGCCGTCCAGCATCTCGCGGAAGGCGTCCGGGCCGATGGCGATCATCAGCGAGAGGCCGATGGCCGAGTCGTAGGAGTAGCGGCCGCCCACCCAGTCCCAGAACTCGAACATGTTGGCGGTGTCGATGCCGAAGTCGGCGACGCCCCGGGCGTTGGTGGAGAGCGCGACGAAGTGCTTGGCGACCGCGTCGGTGTCCGCGTGCAGCTCGGTGAGCAGCCAGTTGCGGGCGGAGACCGCGTTGGTGATGGTCTCGATGGTCGTGAAGGTCTTGGACGCGACGACGAAGAGCGTCTCGGCGGCGTCCAGGTCGCGGACGGCCTCGTGCAGGTCGGCGCCGTCCACGTTGGAGACGAAGCGGACGTCGAGGTCCCGTTGGGCGTAGGAGCGCAGCACCTCGTAGGCCATCGCGGGGCCGAGGTCGGAGCCGCCGATGCCGATGTTGACGACGGTGCGGATCCGCTTGCCGGTGTGACCGCGCCAGGCGCCGCTGCGGACCTGCTCGGCGAAGGCGCCCATCCGGTCGAGCACGGCGTGCACGGCGGGGACGACGTTCTCGCCGTCGACCTCGATCACGGCGTCGCGCGGGGCGCGCAGCGCGGTGTGCAGGACGGCGCGGTCCTCGGTGGTGTTGATCTTCTCGCCGCGGAACATGGCGTCCCGCAGGGCGGCGACGCCGGTGGCCGAGGCCAGCTCGCGCAGCAGCGCCAGGGTCTCGTCGGTGACGAGGTTCTTGGCGTAGTCGACGTACAGGTCGCCGACCCGGAGGGTGTAGCGGCTGCCGCGCGCCGGGTCGGCGTCGAACAGCGTGCGCAGGTGCGTGTCGCCGAACTCCTCCCGGTGCTTGGCGAGGGCGGCCCACTGCGGGGTGCGGTCCAGCGGGGTACGGGCGTCGGCGCGGGTCTCCGACATCGGTGGCTCCTCGTTTCGTCTGGGTGCAGATACCGGCAGGGCCAGGCGGGAGGGTTTCGCGAGGTCGTGCGGGTACTGGGGGTGCGCCGACTCCGTTGACGG
Source organism: Kitasatospora sp. NPDC056327 (assembly GCF_042261735.1). Taxonomy (NCBI): domain Bacteria; kingdom Bacillati; phylum Actinomycetota; class Actinomycetes; order Kitasatosporales; family Streptomycetaceae; genus Kitasatospora; species Kitasatospora sp. NPDC056327. Next base: position 1,818 of record NZ_JBHJRC010000436.1, read on the forward strand.
CCTTGCCCGGGGCCAGCCTATGCAACGCCGGGGCCCCGGGCGCACATTCCGTTCGTCGGCGTCCGGTCGGGGCCCCCGCTGTTGGGGCGGGCGTCGCGGGGTGTCCGTCCGGCCGTCACGGGCCGTCCGCCCGACCCGCCGCCGGGTCGCCCGGACGGACGGCCGGTCAGGTCCGTCCGGCGCCCGCGGCGGGCGGTCCGTCACTTCCGTTCGGAGCGCAGGTCGAGCCCGCGGAGCACCTGGTCGACGAGTTCGGGGTCGGCGCCGGCCTCGGCGCGGGCGACCAGCATCTCGCGCCGGGAGGCGGCGATCATCTCCTGTTCGACGCTGTGCGCCGCACGCCACTGGACCAGCCGCTGCTTCGCCTCGGCGGCCTCCTCCTCGGCGTAGTTCTCGGGGCAGAGCCGGGCGAGCCGGTCGTGCTGACGGTCGCGCAGCCGGTCGGCGACCTCGGCGGGCAGCTTGTCCGCCTCCTCCAGTTCGCCGAGCCGCCGCAGTCCGGCCTTGGCGGCCCGCCACCAGAGCCGGCGGACCTCCTGCTCGTGCCGGTCGTGGTCGAGGTCCAGCTCGAACGCCTTGGCCAGCCAGGGCAGGGTGAGGCCCTGGACCAGGAGGGTGAAGAGCACCACGCTGAAGGCGATGAAGACCAGCCGGCCGCGTTCCGGGAAGGCCTCGCCGGAGTCGAGGGTGAGCGGGATGGCGAGGGCCAGGGCGACGGTGGCGACGCCGCGCATCCCGGACCACCAGAGCAGCACGCTCTCCTGCCAGCTGATCGGGGTGTCCTCCCCGGAGCCGGAGCGCAGCTTCCGGGAGAGCCAGCCGGCCGGGAGCAGCCAGAGCAGCCGGACCACCACGACGACGCCGATCACCACGGCGGCGTCGCCGAGCATGCCGGTCCAGCCGGCGCCGGCCTCCTTGAGGACGGTGGCGAGTTCGAGGCCGATCAGGCCGAAGGCGACGCCGGTGATGAGGATCTCGACGATCTCCCAGAAGGCGTTCCCGACCAGCCGGTAGGAGACGGCGTCGGCGTCGACGGCCCGCTCGGCGAGGTAGAGGCCGCAGACGACGACGGCGAGGACGCCGGAGCCGTGGATCTCCTCGGCCAGGCTGTAGGCGGCGAAGGGGACCAGCAGGTTGAGCGCGACCTGCTGGGTGGGGTCCTCCAGGTAGGAGGCGATCCTGGTGTTGGCCCAGCCGAGGGCGACGCCGATGACGACGGCGAGGACCGCGGAGAGCACGAAGCGCAGGACGGCGCCGCCGCCGGAGAAGTCGCCGCCGACCACGGCGTCGATGGCGAGCGTGTAGACGACGATCGCGGTGACGTCGTTGAACAGGCCCTCGCTCTCCAGGATGGCGACCAGCCGGCGGGGCAGGCCGACGCTGCCGGCGACCGCGACGGCGGCGACCGGGTCGGGCGGGGAGACCAGGGCGCCGAGGGCGATGGCCGCGGCGACCGGCAGGCCGGGCAGCAGCCAGTGCACGGTGCCGGCCACGGCTGCGGTGGTGACCACGACCAGGGCGACGGCGAGCAGCAGGATGGAGCGGATGTTGGCCTTGAAGTAGCGCACCGAGGAGCGCCGGGCGACGGCGAAGATCAGCGGTGGCAGGACCAGCGGCAGGATCAGCTCGGGTTCGATGGCGATGTCGGGGATCTGCGGGACCAGGGCCATGGCGATGCCCAGCAGGGTCATCAGCACCGGTTGGGGCACGCCGGTCCGGCGGGCCAGCGGCATGGTCACCACGGAGGCGAGCAGCACCAGGAAGAGCAGGGGCAGCTGGCCCACGGGGAGGTCCTCTCGGTGGCGGGGCGGGTGCACGGGGGTGCGGCCCGGACATGGCCCGGGCCGCCGTCGAGGATAAATCTGACAATGATCCCAACTGGGGCGACACGCCGGACAGGGGTTGACCTCAAGGGCGGTTGAGGTCCGAGGATCGGGGTCCGGGTCCGGTCCGGCGGCCCCGGCCCGGCAGGCCCGGGTGCCGCCGGACCGGACCCGCCGGCCCCGTCGGCCCACGGCCGCACACGACAGGAGTGCCCCGCGATGAAGGCAGTGACCGTCCCCCGGTTCGGCGGCCCCGAGGTGCTGCGGGTGACCGCGGTGCCCGACCCCTCCCCCGGCCCCGGCCAGGTGCGGGTCCGGGTCTACGCCGCCGGGGTGCAGCCGGTGGACCTCGCGATCCGGGAGGGCCGGGCGCCCGCCGGTGTCGAACTCGTCCCCGGGCTGATACCCGGCAACGAGTTCGCCGGGGTGGTCGACGCGCTCGGGGAGGGCACCGCCGGCTGGGCGGTCGGCGACGAGGTGCTGGGCTTCCGGCTGCTGGGCTGCGCCGCCGAACTGGTCGCGGTCGACGCGGACCGGCTGGTGCGCAAGCCGGCCGGGATGCCCTGGGAGCAGGCCGGCGCGCTGTCCGCCTCCGGGCAGACCGCGCACATCGCGCTCGCCGTGCTGGGGGCCGGCCCGGGCGACACCGTGCTGGTGCACGGCGCGGCCGGCGGGGTCGGCACGGTCGCCGTCCAGCTCGCCCGGGCCCGGGGCGCCACGGTGATCGGCACCGCGAGCGGGCGCAACCACGGCTACCTGCGGGAGCTGGGCGCCGTCCCGGTCACCTACGGCGACGGCCTGGTGGAGCGGGTCCGGGCGCTGGCGCCGCAGGGGGTGGACGCGGCCTTCGACGCGGCCGGGCGCGGGGCCCTGGAGGCCTCCGTCGAACTGGTCGCCGACCGGGCGCGGATCGGCACGGTGGTCGACTACCCGGGCGCCCTGCGGCTGGGCGCCGTGGGGATCCGGGGGGAGCGGACCGCGGCCCGGCTGGCCGAACTGGTCGCCCTGTGGGAGGCGGGCGGGCTGCGGGTGGAGATCGCCGACGCCTTCCCGCTGGGCCGGGCGGCCGACGCCCACCGGCTGGTCGGCACCGGGCACGTCCGGGGAAAGGTCGTCCTCACCCCGTGAGGGGGCCGCCGGGGCGCCGGGCCGATTGTGTGTTTCGGCCGCTGACCAGGTAATGTCTTCCACGTCAGCAGGCGCCGCTAGCTCAGTTGGTTAGAGCAGCTGACTCTTAATCAGCGGGTCCGGGGTTCGAGTCCCTGGCGGCGCACAGACAGCCGGAA
>NZ_JBHJRC010000437.1:0-4865 GCF_042261735.1 Kitasatospora sp. NPDC056327
CCCCGCACGCGTGGTGCGGGGAGCCGGGCCGGGGGCCCCGGGGCGGGTGCCCGGACGGCTGCCGGTCAGGTGCCCGGGAGCGGCCGGACGGGTGCCCGGCAGGTGCCTCAGGCGGCGTTGCCACCGCGGCGGCGACGGAGCAGGAAGACCGCGGCGCCACCGGCCACGACCAGACCGCCGGCGACGGCGGCGATCACCGGGGTGGCGTCACTGCCACCGGTCTGGGCCAGGCCGCCGGTGGTGCCGGGGGCGGTGCTGACCGGCGCCGGGTGCGGGGCGGTGGTGGTGGCGGAGGCCGACGGGGTGGCGGTCGGGGTGGCCGACTTGCTGACGCTCGGGGCCGGGGTGGTCGGCGCCGGGGTGGTCGGCTTGGCAGTGGTCGGCTTGGCCGACGGGGTCGGCGTGACCACGCTGGCGGTCTTGCAGTCCAGGATGCCCTTGAAGTTCTTGGTGAAGCCGTTCGGGCCGGTCACCGTGATGTCGTAGGCGGTGTCCTCGGCGACCTGGACGACCACGGTCTCGATCTTGCCCGGCTGGACGACGAGGTCCTTGCCCGGCTTCACCGAGACGGTGGCGGCCTCGTCGCCGCCGTTGGCGACGGAGACCTTGACGCCGTTGGCGACGCACTCGACCACGGCGGAGCTGTCGACCAGCGGGCCCTTGGCGGCCTTCCAGGTCGCCTTGGCGGCGTCCTTGACGCCGAGCTTGGTCGAGCCCGCGAGGATCATGGTCTGGCTGTGCCGGGACGGGGTGTAGCCCTTGCTGAGGAAGACGCGGCCACTGGGCACGACGGTCTCGGCGGAGGCGGCGACCGCGGCGGTGCCGTCCGGGGTGCCCTCGGGGACCTCGACGAACAGCTGGGTGTCCTTGGCGACCGGGCCGGTCAGGTTGGTGACCGGCTTGCCGTCCTTGTCGACCAGCTTGACCTTGTCGGCGGAGTCACCGGTGACGGCGAACTTCACCTCGTTGGCGCTGGAGTTGACCGTGAACGGGCCGAGCTTGCCGCCCGGCTTGCCGGAGACCGAGTCCGGGGTGAGGCTCAGCGAGGGCTTGGGCTCGGCGGCGATGCCCTTGTTCTTCTCGCTGACGAGGTAGTCGCGCAGCTGCTTGGCCTCGGCGTCGACCGGGGTGGCGGTCTTGCCGTCGGAGAACTTCCAGATCGCGGCCTGGGTGCCGGCCGCGGCGTCCTCCTTGGTCAGCTCGCCCTTGACGCCGGCGTCGGCGGCCAGCTTCTTGAGGTCGGTGACCTGCGGGAAGGAGTTCTCCAGGATCCAGCGGATCTTGGAGGCGTCCTCGGCCTTCTCCGGACGGCCGAGCGAGCTCGACTTCCAGTCGGACTCCTGGTACTCGATCCCGCTGGTGATGTCGACCGGGTGGTCGATGTCGATGCAGTACGTCTTGATCTCGCCGTCGGGCGTCTTGAGGGTGAAGAGGCCGCCCTGGATGGAGTCGCCGCCCTCGATGGCGATCTCCTCACTCAGCAGGCTCGGCTGGATCACTGCCGTGACGGCCCCGCCGGGGGCGTCGGCCGCGGTCGCCGCCCCGGCCGCGAACAGGCCCCCGGCCAGCGCAACACTGGTCGCGAGCATGACAGTGGTGATGCGGGGAAGCGCCCGCCCCTGCCTCTTGAACATCTTGGGATCCCTCCGGGCCGGGCCATGCCGATGGGCAGCCCGCCTTGCTTGCCGCGCCCCCTGTGGCGCTGCTTCATGATGTGAACCAGACGCATCTTATGGAGCCTCAGGGGCCCGGAAACCCGCATGCGAAATCAGGACGATTCCGTATCTGGATCGTTATCAACCGCCTCAATGTCTCCACAAGCTGACGGACAGCCAGAATTCCGGGATCATTCCGCTAACCGGAACGTGATTGCGCCGGCGGGCACAACGACTCTCTCGATTCGCATATTTGTCGACAGTGATACCGCCCGCCCGACACCCCGTCAGCCCCTAGGCATCACCCGTGCTTTCCCCGGCCGCCACCGGCCCGCCGACCCCCGCCACCGGCCGCCGCTCCCGCAGGGCGTCCACGATCCACCCGGGCACCGCCTCGCCGAACGGCGCCCCGGACGCCCCGGGAGCCCCGTCCGCCCCATCGGCCCCGCGCCCCGGGGGGCCACCCCGGTCGCCACCCGCGAAACCGTCCGGCGAGCCGGCCCGCGCACCCGGCGCCCAGTTGAACCTCGCCGTACCGCGACTCAGATCGTGTCCGACCGACCGCGCGTCGATCTCGACCCTGCTCCGCTTCACCTCCCCCTCCGTCCACTCCCGCACCCGCAGCCTCCCGCTCACCACCACCGGATCGCCCTTCGCCAGCGAATCGATCAGGTGGCCCGCCAGTGCCCGCCAGGCCGTCACCGTCAGCCACTGGGTCTCGCCGTCGACCCAGCCGTCCCGGGCGCGGTCGTAGCGCCGTTCGGTCGACGCGAGCCGGAAGTTCGCGACCGGCACCCCGTTGGGGGTCTGGGCGTACGTCACCTCGGTGGCGACATTCCCGATCACCGTCACCTGGGTCTCGTTCACAACCACGCTCCGCTCTCTCGGTCGCACCGTACGGAATCGACCGGTGCGGGTTCAGAGTGCGGTTCTCGGGAAATCCTTGCCATGGACATCGGAAATCCTGTGGACAACTCGGGCCTGTGGAAAACCGCTGTCGCCCACAGGGGTGAATTTCGGCCTTTGTGCGACGATCACACCTGTGGTCTGCGGGTCCATGACAAGAAAGTCGGGGCCGCCGGGGCCCGCCCGGACACCCCCAGGGGTGGCCCCGCGGACCGTCCGCGCACGTCATCCGACCGAACGAACCGAATGCGACCCCCCACCCGCGTCGACGCGGGCCTCGGCCGCGACTCTTTCTCCGTGCCGAATCCATAACGGGTGGGCAGACAGCCCCGTAACGAGTGCACAACGTCCGGCGCGGAACACCTCCAGACCGCTGCACTCACGGCCTCCACCTGCGATTATCGGACCGCTCCACCGAGGCCGACACACCAACGGCGGTGTCGTAACACCCGGCCGAGGAACGGGACACCCTTATCCTGTCCCCGACAGGGCGGGGACCCGCCAACCCCCACACCCAACCCCTCAGGCGCCGGGGACGGACCGCGGGCGCCCGCGCCCACCGCCCGATCCCGGCAACGGTCGCGCCCGCCCGGGCGCCGCCCGTCACGCCCCCATAGCTCAGCGGATAGAGCACCCGCCTTCTAAGCGGTAGGTCGCAGGTTCGAATCCTGCTGGGGGCGCCACACAGCACCACGGCGCGACCGCCCCGCGCGGTTCCCGCATTACCCGTACCGGTCAATTCCGGGCGCCCGCCGGCCGCCCGGCCGCCGCGCACGGCACCCAGCGCGCATAACCCGTGACCTTCCGTGGCATGCACTCCCCGAAATGACCCGGCCGGCGAATTCCGGCACCGGAAACACCCGGCGCCGCCCCGCACGTCCTACGCCTCCGGCGCCGCCCCCGCGGCCCTCGCCCCGGCCGTCCCCGCAGCCGCCCCGGCGCCCGGTCCGACCGCCCGCGGACCGGACGGCCCCACGGGCCCGGCCGGCCCCACCAGCCCCGCCAGGTAGGCGTCCAGCAGCCCGGTCTGCCGCTCCGCCGGGAACGCCTCCGGCGCGAACAGCGCCTGCACCACCAACCCCAGCACGAACGCCTGGGCCCCCGCCGCGACCTCGCCCGCCGGCGGACCGGCCGGCAGCTCGCCGAGCCGCCGGGCGGCCTCGACGCACTCCGTCAGCACCCCGCGTGCCCGCGCGTACCGCGCCGCGTGCGCCCCGGCCAGGTCCGGATCGGCCAGCGCGACGTCCCAGGAGCCCACCCAGATCCGGTTGCCGGCCCGCCCCGGCCCGTCCAGCGGGAGGACGTCCAGCAGCGCCGCCCGCAGCCGGACCAGCCCCTCGGGCGGCGGCGGCCCCCCGTCGGCCGGCGCCAGGCGGCGCGGCCGCTCCTGCGACCGCCGGTCCAGCACCTCCAGCGCGTGCGCGACGAGCGCCTTCTTGCTCGGGAAGTAGTGCGTCAGCAACCCGGTGGTGGCCCCCATCTCGGCGGCCACGGCACGCAGCGTGAGCGCCTCGAAACCGCGGGTGGACAGCACCCGCCACACCGCCTCGGAGACCTCGGTCCGGCGGGCTTCGTGATCTCCACGGGCGGGCGTCATGGGGTTATCTTACGTACCAAACGTTTGTTACGCATGATCGGACGACGCCACCCCAGCCGCGAAAGGCCCGCCCATGTTCGCCATCCCCCTCGCCGAGAACGCCGAACTCCGCCCCTTGGAGCCCTGGCAGGCGCCCGAGTACCTCGAACACATCGAGCGCGGCCGCGCCCACGTCGACGCCTGGATCAACTGGGCCTCCCTCGCCACCGACCTCGACTCGGCCCGCGCCGTGCTGCAGCGCTACGCGGACCGCCAGGCCGCCGACACCGCCCGTCTCTTCGGGATCTGGCGGAACGGCACCCTGGTCGGCGGCGTGATGTTCGTGCAGTTCGACGCCAAGGCCGGCACCTGCGAGATCGGGGTCTGGACCGAGCCCGCCGGGCAGGGCCACGGCCTGGTCACCGCGGCCGTGCGGGTGCTCGTCGACCACGCCTTCACCGCCCGGGGGATGCACCGGATCGAGTGGCACAACCGGCCGTCCAACGTCCGCAGCCGGGCGATCGCCCAGCGGCTGGGCTTCACACTGGAGGGCGTCATGCGGGAGAGCTACCTGCACGGCGGCGTCCACCACGACGGCGAGGTCTGGTCGCTACTGACCCACGAGTGGCAGCCGCAGGGCACCCCGGCCGCCTGACGGCCGCCTGCCCCGGCACGGCGCACCACGCACGGCACCGGCGGGGTGGGGCGGGACGGCGCGGGTGCCCGCG
>NZ_JBHJRC010000438.1:0-4837 GCF_042261735.1 Kitasatospora sp. NPDC056327
CCCTTCCGTCCGGAAACGGGGCCGGCGGCGGCCGGACGCCGCGTTCACCCGGTCCCTCCGCTCACCCGGGCTCGCCGAGCCGGTGCTTCAGCCGCCGGTTCTCCTCCAGCAGCGAGTCGAGGCGGGCCTGCAGCGGCTTCAGCAGCTCCTCCAGCTCCGGCACCGAGTACCGGGGGGTGATGTGCCGGGGACAGTTCCAGTCGAAGCCCTCGACGCGGATGAGCACGAGCCGCTCCACCGGACCGGGCGTGCCGCCCGCCCGCAGGCGCTCCGCCAGCGCGGGCTCGTCCTCGATCCGCCGCACGGAGGCCCGGCCGAGGATCTTGAGCCGGATCTGCTGCGGGTAGTCCATCAGGAACAGGGACACCCGCCCGTCCGCCAGGACGTTCCCGGTGCTGATGTACTGACGGTTGCCGCGGACGTCGGCGTAGCCGATCGTGCGCTCGTCCAGGACGTGGAGGAAGCCGGGCGGGCCTCCCTTGAACTGGGCGTAGGGCCACCCGGTCTCGCTGACGCTGGCGAGGTAGCAGCCGTCGCGGGACTCGATGAAGGCGGCCTCGTCGGCGGTCAGCGGATCGGGGGAGTCCGCGGCCCGCAGCCGCCGGTCGCCCGCCGCGTCGCTGCCCTGTTCCCGCTGGACCCGGCGCACGGAATCCGTGTAGGCCAGGTGGGCGAATCGCCCCATGTGAACTCCTGTCTGTTCGGTGGTGCCCGCGAAGCCGGGCGGCCGGGGTCGGGGGTGGCCGGGTCGGCCGGCCGGCGGGGGCGTCAGGGCGTCCGCACGGGAGCCCCCACCGCCTCGCCGTCGATGAGACCGGCCCGGGCCGCGACGACCCCGGCCTGGAACCGGCTGGAGACTCCCAGGTTGTCCATGATCCCGGCGATGTGCCGGCGGAAGGTCCGCGAGCCGATGCCCACCCGGCGGGCCACGACGTCGTCCTTCAGCCCCTGGGCGAGCAGGCTCATGATCCCCGCGCTGAGGTCGGGCAGGGTCTCCCCGTAGGAGACCACCTCGGCGTCGAAGTCCATGCCGGACTGCCAGGCGAACTCGTACAGCCGGTGCAGCAGCGCGATGATCATGGGCTCGTAGACGGCGATCGTGCTCGGGATCTCCTCGTCCGCCGTCCGGTGCGTCACGAAGGCCACGTCGTCGCCCACGAGGACGAGGTCGTCGAAGATGTGGTTGGTGGTGCGGACCTGCGCCCCCGCGTCGATCACCTGGCGCAGCCGGGTCCGCGCGGTCGCCTTGGCCCGGGCCGAGTGCGGACAGACCAGCCGGAACGGCAGCTGGCGGGCCATCCGGGCCAGTTCGCAGGGCTGGAAGGCGAGCCGCGGCTCGTTGGCGAACAGCTGCATCGCCAGGACCTCCGACGTGCAGTGCTGGAGAGCCTCGATCAGCTGGATCCGCGCCTGCTGCGGGTCGAGCAGCGCGACGACCTTCTCGCTGCGCCGGCGCGACTTCTTCAGGGTGCTGAAGATGCCCGACAGCGTGTGCAGCCGCTCGTGGATCCCGGCGAGTTCCCGCCGCTTCTCGTTGACCGCGCGCTGGAGGGGGATGACCAGCTCGTTCTGCGCGGCCTCCGGGCAGATCGCGCGGAAGCTCTCGAAGGTCGTCGAGTACCAGAGGAGCCTCAGCTCGCACAGCAGGTCGACGGCCCGCCTGACGTCGGCCACCGAGACGCGCAGCGCGGTGGACACCTGGCTGAGGCTGGCGGGCTGGTGCGAGAGGGTGAACTCGTAGACGTGGGCGACCAGTTCGTCCTCCACGTCCGGTTCGATGTTCCGCAGGCGGAGCCGGAGCCGGTCGGCGGTGTCCAGGGCGTCGTGGGCGAGGTCGTCGCGGGTGGCGGTCTTCCGTTTCACGGGCGGCGCCGTTCGGGAGCGGTGCCGGGAACGCCGTCCGGCGTGCGGACGGGGGAGGACGAACGGTGCGGGGGGCTCTGATTCGCCTCGACGGTGCTCATCAGCGGTGTGACTCCTTCGAGTGGGGGTACCCAGGGAGCGGGCCGCGGGGATTGCCGCCGGACGCCGCGAGCGGCGTCCGGCGGGCCGGCCCGGTTCCCCCGGTCGGTGCCCCCCGCGGGGGAGGGCACCTCCGGAGATCAGTGCGATGGCTCTCGGTGCGGTGGTTCACGGTGCGGTGGTTCACGGTGCGGTGGTTCACGGTGCGGTGGGCCGCCGCGCCCCGGCCGCCCCCGCCGGACGCGCCACGGGTGGCGCGGGGCGGGGACGGCGGAGGGCCGACGGGTGACGGCGGACGGGGGACGGGTGACGGCGGACGAGGGCGGTGGGTCAGTCGATCGGCTGCGCCTGCCGCTGCTGCGGCTGCGCGGCGGGCACCGGAGCGGGCCTGGACTTCACCAGCCACAGCCCGGTGCCGACGGCGGTGACCAGACACGCGGCCCCGCCGGTGAGGAAGGCGCTGTCGAGGCCCGCCTCGAAGGTCGCGCCGCCGGACTGCCGGCCGGTGACGACGGCGCCGAGCACCGCGACGCCGAGCACGGCCCCGATCTGCCGCGAGGTGCTGCTGATGCCCGACGCGAGGCCGCCCTCCTGCGGGTTGACCGACTGGATGGCGGCGCCGGTCAGCGGCGACATGGTCAGGGCGAAGCCGGCGCCGATGATCGTCAGCCGCCACCAGACGTTGGTGTAGCCGGTGTCCGCGTGGACGAAGCCCAGGGTCAGCAGCCCCAGGCCGGCCAGCACCAGGCCGCTGGTGACCACCACCCGGAAGCCGTACCTGGCCGCCAGCTTGCCCGCGTACGGGCTGACGATCGCCATGCCGAGCGAGGTGGGCAGGGTCTCCAGACCGGCGACCAGGACCGAGGCGCCCTGCACGGTGACGAAGAACTGCGAGAAGAAGAACACCGAGCCCATGAGCGCGAAGCCGACCATCACCATGGCCGCGTTGGACACCGTGAACAGCGGGTTCCGGAACAGCCGCAGCGGCAGCATCGGCGTCGGCGTCCGGCTCTCGACCACGACGAACACGACGGTGATCACCACGGCCGCGGCGAAGCTCGCCAGGATGGGGGCCGAGGTCCAGCCCTTGGCGCCGCCCTCGATCAGGCCGTAGGTCAGCGCCCCGACGCCCAGGATGGAGAGGATCGTGCCGGGGACGTCGATGGCCGCGGCGTTGGTGTTGCGGGACTCGCGCAGGCTGGGCAGGGCGGCCAGCACCAGGCCCACCCCGATCGGCACGTTGACCAGGAAGATGGCGCGCCAGTCGAAGGCCTCCACCAGGATGCCGCCGGCCAGCGGCCCGGCCGCCAGGCCGATCCCGCTGAGGCCGGCCCACAGGCCGATCGCCTTGACCCGCTCCTGCGGAACGGGGTACGCGGAGGCGATCAGGGCCAGCGAGCCGGGGCTCAGCGCCGCGGCGCCGATCCCCTGCAGCACCCGGCCGGTGATCAGCCAGCCGATCGAGGGGGCGAGGGCGCACACCACGGACGCGAGGGTGAACACGACCACGCCGGACAGGTAGATCCGCTTGCGGCCGAAGCGGTCGGCGAAGACACCGCCGGTCAGCAGCAGCATCGCGACCAGCAGGACGTAGGCGTCGACGATCCACTGCAGGCCGGACAGGTCGGTGTTCAGCCGTTCCTGCATGTCGGGGAGCGCCGCACCCACGATGGTGCTGTCGAGCAGCACCATGAACTGCCCCACGCAGGCCATGGCGAGCACGACCGACCGGTTTGATCGAGCTTCTGAGGACACAGCAAACCCCTTCGGGCATTTCCGGGATTCGGGAGTTTCCGGGATCGGTGAATCCCGCGGTGAGCGGGAGCTGACGTTCCAGCCGCACGGCGGAGCAGCGGCCGCCGGGCCGGCCGCGGGGGGGCGGGCAGGCCGGGGGAGCCGCGTCGGGACGGTGTCTGTCCCACCGTGAGCGGTCGTGGACGGTTGGGGGAGGAACGGGAGGCGGGGCGCCTCAGGTGCCGGAGAGCGCCATCTCCCTGGACGGGGTGGTGTCCCGGTGCGGCGGCAGCAGGTCGCCCACCAGCCGGGCCAGGGCGGCGGCCTGCCCCGGATTCAGCCGGGGGTCGCAGGCGGTGCGGTAGTTGACGGCGAGGTGGGCGTCGTCGACGTCGGCCGTGACGCACTCGGTGACGTCCTCGCCGCTCACCTCCAGGTGGATGCCGCCCGGAGCGACTCCCGTGTCGTTGCAGGCGCGGAAGAAGGCGCGGACCTCCGCCTCGACCGCGGTGAGCGTCCGGGTCTTCACGCCGGCCGGACTCACCACGGTGTTGCCGTGCATCGGGTCGCAGACGACCCGGTCCGTCCAGCCCTCCGCCACGACCCGGCTCAGCATGGCGTAGAGGAGGTCGTACGCCCGGTGGTGGCCCATCCGGAAGATGAAGGAGAGCCGGCCGGGGACGTTGTCCGGGTTGAGCACGGCGTGCAGGCCCAGCAGGGCCGTCGGGGTGGCGCCCGGTCCGACCTTCACCGCGAGCGGATTGGCCGTGGCGGCGGCGAAGTCGATGTGGGGCCCGGTCAGCGACCGGGTGCGCTCGCCGATCCAGAGCAGGTGGGCCGAGTGGTCGTGGAGCCGGCCGTCGGCCGCGCGGCGGGTCTGCGGCCGCTCGTAGTCGAGCAGCAGCGCCTCGTGGGAGCTGAAGACCCCCGATCCCGCCAGGTAGGAGAGGGTCCTCGCGGAGTGCCCGTGGGCGCGGACCAGGTTGCCGGGATCCGGGGTCCGGCTCGCCGCCGAGAAGTGCTCGCCGTTCACGGCGTCACCGAGGTAGGACGGCAGGGTGCGCCCGGTGCGGTGTTCGGTCGGTGCCGAGCGCGGCTTGGCGTACTGGCCGGCGATCCGGCCGACCGTCACCACCGGCCT
>NZ_JBHJRC010000439.1:0-4834 GCF_042261735.1 Kitasatospora sp. NPDC056327
CCGCGGAGACCACCACCGTGTGCGACACCCCGGGGGTGTTGTCCACGAAATTGGTGATCAGCCAGTTCAGGTTCTGTGCGGCCTGGCTCATCTGATTCAACTCAACGCTCCTGATGATCTGCGGCGTTGCCGTCGGTCCGGCCCCCGAAGCTGTCGAATCCGGGCTGCTGGGCACCGGGCCGGAAACCGGTCCGGTCGTCCGGCGTCCGGGCGTCCTGGCCCTGGCCCGGTGTCCGGCTCTGCCCCGGCGCCTGGCCGGCCGTCTGCTCGGCACCGGCGCGGCGGCCCTGCTGGATGCCGCGGCGCAGGTTGGTGAGCCGGCCGCGCACCTCCTCGGGAGCGCGGGACACCTGCGGGCCGGTCAGTGGGGACGCCTCGGCGGTCCCGGAGACCAGGTTGGCCTGCGGGTTGCGCCGGGGCAGGCCCGACATGGTGACCCCGGCGGTCGAGGGCTCGCGGACCTGCTCGGCGCGGCGCCAGCGCTCGTCGTTGGCGGACGGGCGCCACGGGGCCTCGCCGGGCTGCGGCTGCCGGTCCGGCTCGTCGGCCGGCCTGGGCTGCGGGGCCTGCTGCTGTCCGGCGTGGGCCTGCTGCGGCTGCTGCGGGGCCTGGGGCGCCTGCGGCTCCGGGAAGCCCGGGGCCGTGGTGCCGGGACGGCGCGGCTGGTACGGCCGCGGCCTGGAGCTGGTCCCGGCCGGACGGCCCTCCTCGTGCGGCCGGCCCGGCCCGGACGGCGCTCCGCCGTCGGACGGCCCGGTCGGCAGCGCCATCGGCTCCTGCCGGACGGGCTGCTGCTGGACCGGCTGCTGCGGGGCCTGCGGCTGCGGGGGACGCGCGGCCTGCTCCGGACGGCCCGGGTTCGGGACGGCCGGCAGCACCGGCTCGACCAGGCCGAGACCCAGCGGGTCCCGGGGGTCGATGTCACTGGCCTCGAACCGGGGGCGGGCGAACTGCTGCGTGCTCTCCTCCACCGGCGCCGGATCGGCGGCCGGCAGCGGCTGGGCGGGCTGGACCTTGGGCAGCGGCTGGGTCCGCTGGAGCGGCTCCTGCCGGTCGCCCGGCGCGGGCCGCTGCGGACGGCCGTCCTGGCCCTGCGGGCCCTGCGGCGGACGGCCCTGACCCTGACCGGGGCCCTGACCCTGGCCCGGGGCCTGGCCGGGCCGCTGACGCTGCGGCAGTCCGTCCTGCGGGCGGTCGCCCGGACGGGAGCCCTGGGGCGCACCCGGCCGGCCCGACTGCTCGGCCCAGCCGTGCTGGGGCTGCTCGCCACCGCGGGCGGCGGGGACGCCGTCGCCCTGCGGGCGCTCCTGGCCGCGGCGGGGCAGGCCGCCGGGGCCGCCCTGCTGGGGAGCACCCTGCTGGTTCCGGTCCGGCGCGCCGGGCTGCCGGCCGCGGCGGGGCAGGCCGCCGGGGCCGCCCTGCTGGGGAGCACCCTGCTGCGGGCCCTGGCGGCCCGGGGAGCGCTGCGGCAGACCGTCCGGCCGGCCGGGGGCCTGCTGGTTCGGACCCTGCTGGTTCGGACCCTGGCGGCCCGGGGCGCCTTGCCGGTTCTGGGCCGGCGCGCCCGGGGCACCCGGACGGCCGCCCGGCGCGGCCGGGTTCTCGCGCAGCGACTGGCCGACCTGGCGGGTCGGCAGTCCGCCGCCGGCACCGGGGCCGCCCTGACCGCCCTGACCGCCCTGACCGCCGGAGGGGCCGGGGCCGCCCTGGCCGAGCTGCGGCCGGCCGCCGCCCTGCGGGGCACCGCCCGCCGGACCCTGGCCGAGCGCGGCCGGGGCGCCGGAACGGCCGCCCGGGCCGGCCGGCATCTGGCGCTGCTGGCGCGGCGTCGGGGCGACCCCGCGTTGCTGCTTGGGCTGGCCGCCGCCGGCGCGGCCGGGGGCGCGGCGGTCGGCGGTGTTGGTGACGTCCACCGGGAGCATGACCAGCGCGGTGGTGCCGCCGGAGTCGCTGGGACGCAGCTGGATGCGGATGCCGTGGCGCAGCGACAGGCGGCCGACCACGAAGAGGCCCATACGTCGGGAGACCGAGACGTCCACCGTCGGCGGGTTGGCGAGGCGCTCGTTGATCTCGGCGAGGTCGTCGGGGCTGAGGCCGATGCCGGTGTCGTGGATCTCGACCAGCACCCGGCCGTCCGGCAGCGCGTGGCCGGTGACCCGGACGCGGGTCTGCGGGCTGGAGAACGAGGTGGCGTTCTCCAGCAGCTCGGCGAGCAGGTGGACGAGGTCGTTGACGACGCGGCCGGCGACCTCGGCCGACGGCACGGCGGCCAGCTCGATGCGCTCGTACTGCTCCACCTCGGAGGCGGCGGCGCGGAGCACGTCGACCAGCGGGACGGGGCGGGTCCAGCGGCGGCCCGGGTCCTCGCCCGCGAGGACGAGGAGGTTCTCGCCGTTGCGGCGCATGCGGGTCGCGAGGTGGTCCAGCTTGAAGAGGTTGGCCAGCTGGTCCGGGTCCGCCTCGCGGCTCTCCAGTTCGGAGATGAGCGACAGCTGGCGCTGGATGAGGCCCTGGCTGCGGCGCGAGAGGTTGGTGAACATCGCGTTGATGTTGCCGCGCAGGAGGGCCTGCTCGGCGGCGAGGCGGACGGCCTCGCTGTGCACCATGTCGAAGGCGTGGGCCACGTGGCCGATCTCGTCCGCGGAGTCGACGCCGACCGGTTCGACGGTGACGTCGACGTCGTGCGGGTCGGTCTCGGAGAGCGTCTTGACCAGCTCGGGCAGCCGCCGCTCGGCGACGTCCTCGGCCGCGGTCTGGAGGCGGGTCAGCGAGCGCACCATCGAACGGGCGATCAGACCGGCGCCACCGAGGGCCACGAGCAGCACGAGCGCGACGGCGGCACCGAGGATGAGGGCCTCGGTGTCGGCCTGGGACTGCAGTTCCTGGGCCTTGCCGTCGAGGTCCTCGATGAGCTTGGACTCGATCCGCCGCTCGGCGGCGATCTTGGCGGTGGACTGCTCGTACCAGTCCTTGTAGCTGACGACCTCGCTCTGGTGGATGCCGCTCTGCTGGAGGATCGAGCGCGCGTAGCGGTCGGCGGCGGCGACCACCGAGTTGTAGCTCAGCTGGCCGCGCAGGTTGTCCAGGTCGTGCGAGGTGTAGATGTTGTTGAAGCCGGTGAGCGCGTTGTCGTAGGACGAACGCAGCCGGATGCCGAAGGACTCGTCGCTCGGGCTGAGGTCGGGGCCGGCCGGGTTGGCGAGCGCGGCGCTGATCAGCGCGCGCTGCTGCGAGGTGGCGTTCTTGGCGAGCGAGAACTGCTGCAGGGCGCGGGTCGAGCGGACCAGCTCGCGGTTGTTGGACGCGAGCGCGATGTCCTGGGTGATCGACAGCAGGTCGCGGATGATCACGTCGTACGCGGTGATCGTCGCCTGGATGTTCTGGGTGTTCTGGTACGGGTTGCCGCGGGCGTCGGAGACCGAGTTCAGGTCCTTGCGGATCTGGAAGAGCAGGGCCTTGCCGCCGGAGAGCTCCAGGTTCTCGAACTTGTCCGAGGACGCGGTGAAGGTGCGGCTGAGGTCGTCGGTCACCTTGCGGGCGGCGACGATGTCGTCGTCCAGCGGGGCGTTGGGCTTGGCGGTGATCGGGCCCGCGCTGACGTCCCGCTCGTTCTGCAGGGCGTTGGCGAGGTCGGTCGCCTTCTTGGCCAGATCCGACAGGTTGGCCATCTGGGCCAGCTGCTGCGAGGTTTCGAGCGAGGTCTGGATGCGCAGGCCGCCGAGGACCAGCGCGACCAGGACCGGGAGCGCGAGCAGGGCGATCAGCTTGCTGCGGATGCGCCAGTTGCGCATGGCCAGCCGGCTCATGCCCTTGGCGCGTCGGCGGGTCAGCGAGGACCGGAGCTTGTCGCGGGCCGACTTCCGGTCCCCGGTCTCCTCCTCGGGCCGGCCGATCACGTCGGGTGCCGGTTCGGCCTGGCTGCCGGGGGGCGCCGCCTGCTGGGGGGCTGCCGCGGGCTCACGCGACTCCGGGTCACCCGCGGCGCCGCTACCCCTTTTGAAACGTCCCTGCACTGGCGTCGCAACCTCTGGACCGGGCGTCCTGCCGCGTTGCCGCGGCCTGGACGGTGTCGAGTTTCCATCCGCCCCCGGCCGGTCCGGGAGAGCGGGTCACCGGGGTGGACTGCTCCCTACCCACGGTCCGTGGCATTCCAGCACAGCCGGGGAATCCCAACAAGGGCGGCCGGGCCCATTCCGACGGCACTACTCACCGCGCGCGGGATCTCACCGACTGTGTGGTAACCGGACCGGAATACCGCCTTTTTCGGACACTCGTCGGATGCATGCCAAGCGGACCCGAGGTCAGCAAGATCCGCAGAGCTTCGGGTATGCCCGATATATCCGATATGCCGGTAAAAGCTGATGAAGCGATATGTCGGATATCAGCGATATGTTCCATGATTTGTGGCGAAAATCACAGATGAATGTGTAGCTTTGGTCACGGTCGCTGTGGAAAGAGATCCGTAACCTTGCTGTTTCCCGGGCACGGCCGCGATCAGCCTGCCCAGAATCTCCCCGAATCACTCAGGCCGGAGCCGATCGTGGTCGGTCGCCCGGCCGCGACCTTGAGGTGCTGACCAGATGCCCCAGGCGAATAAGGCCGCCACGTCCACGCCGACCGGCGGTTCGACCGCGAACCCGAGGCGGACCACGCTGGCCTCGGTCGAGGACTTCAGCCGGATCCCCGGCGCCCGCACGCCCGCGGACGCCGTGACCTACGCGACCGAGCTGCCGGCCTCCACCGCCAACCCGCGCCGCACCCAGCTGTCGGTCGCCCCGGTGGTGAACGTCCCCCGGGACTGAGTCGTTCCGTGCACGTCGCAGGGCCCCGTCGC
>NZ_JBHJRC010000440.1:0-4827 GCF_042261735.1 Kitasatospora sp. NPDC056327
GGCATCTGCTGACCGCCCCCTCACGGTCGGCCCCCATGCGCGAACTGACCGAGACCCTGGGTGGCTTAGACGGTCACCCCTGGTGAGGGAAGTGCGGGCGCGGCGGGGAGCACGCATCCTGTTGCCACAACCTCCGGTCCAGGGGCACGGTCGCGTGGCCGGTGGGGAGAGCGGGGCGCACCCGGGCTCCCGTTCCGGCCGGGCGGTCGCCCCTGGGCCCCTCCCTCGAAAGGTGGCACGGCGATGACGCGAATATGGTGAACTCGTGGACCGCAAAGCCGGATACATCTACACGGTCGCCCCCGTGGAAGGCAGCGTGGACGGCGTGCTCACGGGCCCCGACGGCACCGTCTACATCAGCGACGCACAGCACCACACCGTCGTGAAGGTCGACGCGGCGGGCACCATCTCGGTGTTCGCCGGCGACGGCACCCGGGGACAGTCCGGCGAGAACGTGCCGGCCACGCAGGCCCGACTCGACTCCCCGGCCGGGCTGGCGATGGACGCCGGGGGCAACGTCTACATCGCCGACCGGGCCGGGCCGGTGCGCAGGGTCGGGCCGGACGGCATCATCTCCACCTTCGTCGCGGCCGGCACCTTCAAGAGCCCGAGCGGGGTGGCGGTGGACGCCACCACGGGCCGGGTCTACGTCGCCGACTCCGCCGGCCTGCTGGTGTACCGGGTCGACGAGCACGGCACCGCCACGGCGTACGCCGGGAACGGCATGCCGGGGGTCCCGGCCAACAACGTGGACGCGCTGTCGAGCGAGCTCTCGTTCCCGTCCGACATCGCCGTGGACCCGCAGGGGAACCTCTACATCTCCTCGGCGAACCTGCCCTTCGTGAGCGTGGTCCTGAAGAGCGACCGGAAGATCTACGCGGTCGACGGCGAGGGCCCCCGCCGATCGGCCCGCGGACTGGCCGTCGACGGCCGGGGCAACGTCTTCATCGGGGACACCGGCACCGTCGACGACGACGGCCACACCGTCGACAAGGAGACGGTGGTGGTCTGGATGCTCTCCCCCGACAAGCCCGTGGGCAACCTGTCGCCGTGGAGCCGCTACTGGATCACCGCCGTCGGGGACGGCCCCCTGGGGGACGGGGGGCCCGCGCCCGAGGGACACGTCACGTTCCCCGGGACGCTGGCGGTGACCAGCGGCGGTGACCTCTGCATCGGCGACACCGCCGCCCGGCGGGTGCGGTCGGTCCCGTCGGCGGCGCCGGCGAGGAGATCGACGCTCCCGGGCCCGTCACGTTCGTGGACCCCTGAGCCACGGCCCCGCGGGTCGGCGGCAGCGCCCGGGAACAACGAAACGGCCGGTCGATCCGAGGATCGACCGGCCGGTCCATTTGTGCGCGAGGGGGGAGTTGAACCCCCACGCCCTTTCGGGCACTGGAACCTGAATCCAGCGCGTCTGCCTATTCCGCCACCCGCGCAACTGGGTGATGGGTAAATAGTAGCCCATCCCCGAGGGTGCCCCTGACCAACGGGAGGGGCGGTCCGCTCGGGGGCGGAAGTCGCCGCCGGCGAGGCCGGCCAGGAAGGACCGCCAGGAGGCGGAGGGGAAGAGGAGGGCCGGCCCGGAGGGGTCCTTGGAGTCACGCACCGGAACGGTGCCGGGGGCGGACGACACGAGGGCCACCTCGACGCACTCGCCCCCGTTGTCCCCGCTGTAGGTACTCCTGACCCACGCGGCCGTGCCGAGATCGACGCCCTGCATGCCGGCACCCCTCCATCGCATCAGCGACGAGCGCTCGGGAGTCGCCGACCGGGATTACGTCCCCGCGCAGCGGATCATCATCACCTCGATGCTCGGCGACGACAGACGGAGCATCGCCGAAGTGCCCCCGGTAGAGGCTCTCTGGGTAGAGCCACTCGCTTCCGTCCGGCATCTCCAACAGGAACATCGAGGTGTCGGGACGCCTCTTCGGGACACAGCCGAAGAGGCGCCCCCTGGTTGCTGACGCTGGAGCGCTCGCCGACCGTGAGCAGGCGCTCCATCCGGCGCCTCGTCACCTCCGGGCCACCTTCACCCCCGACGGCCGCCGGGGTACCGGAGTCGCTCCTTCGGGCGGTTTCGCTCAACCTCACCTCGTCCTTGACCGATAAGCCCTCCGGTGCGGCCCCGAACGGAGGAGGCCGCCGGATTCCCGGGAAGGGAACTCATGATGCTGCGGAGCAAGCGCGCGCTCGGGGCGGGTCTCATCACGGTCGCCCTGGCCGCCGGAGCGGGCTGGGCCGTCCAGGCCGACGCGAAGGACATCACCTCGGACAACTCCCCGGCACGGGACGGCGTCGCCCGGGTGATCGACGGCTACCAGATCGTGCAGCTGCCCAATGAGAACGTCGGCAACTTCGAGCGCCGCACGGTCTCGTGCCCCTCCGGCAAGCGCGCCGTCGGCGGCGGGGCCGAGGCGCAGGGCGAGGAGTCCGTCCTCAACGGCAGCTTCCCCACCGACGACGGCACCGGCTGGATCGGCCTCGGCCACCAGCCCGGCTACGACAGCGTCGGCATCAGCGTCCACGTGGTCTGCGTCAACTTCTGATCCCTGTCGCATGCTTGAACGGCCCCGGCCACGCGGACCCCGCGCGGCCGGGGCCGCCGCTCTCGCCGTCAGCGGCTCGACGACGCCGGTGCGGGGCTCCGCAGGGCCGCGAGCTCCACACCGCCCATGACCGTTCCGGCGGCCGTGTAGAGCACGAGCATCGCGGCGTCGTCCGCCGGGCCGGCCCAGGCCAGGTAGGCGTCGGTGATGGCACGCATCGTCGCCTCCTCGGGCTGCGGGTAGTCGGTGGCGATGTAGCTGTTGCGGTGATCTCCCTGGGCCGCCGACCTGGCGACCCCCGTGACGTGCCCGGTCACCGCCGCCTGCTGCTCCGGGGTGCCCTTCTCCTGGGTGAACCGGACGAACTCCGCCGCCCCCGCCTCCGCACCGTCCAGCGAGGGCATCGCCGTGGGCGCGAAGACCGGCTGGTGCGTCGGCGCGGCCCTGGTGGTCGTGCTGCAGGAGACGAGCAGCAGTGCCGCGGCGAACGTTGCTGCGGCGACGGTGGCGGTCGTGCGGTTCAACGGGTCTCCCGGGGAAGGGGGAGGCTCCGTGCCCGTGGGCGCGGGACCTCGCTGGAATCGGTCGGACCCGAATGTAGTCGGCCTTTCCTTTAAATAACCTTGACGGAGAATCAACTCTTAGTATTTGCCCGGTTTGCCTGTGCGGGGATCAGGCGCCGTCGGCGGCCTCCAGGGTGGCGCGCCACAGGGGGCTGTCGACGTAGTGGTTGTCGTAGAGCTCGGAGGAGTCCTTGATCTCCTGCAGGCTCGCCTCGCCGCGCATCACGCGCCCGAGCAGGCGCAGGTAGTCGAAGCGCGGCATACCGGGGGTGAAGACGAAGAGCACGTCGGCCCCGGAACCGGGTGCGGCGGCGAAGGCGTGGGGGGTCCTGGGCGGGACGACCAGGAAGTCGCCCGCGCCCAGGGTCTCCACCCGGTCGTCCAGCAGGACCCGCAGCGAGCCCCCGATCACGAAGAACAGCTCGGAGGCCCGGGTGTGGAAGTGGGCCGGGGCGCCGACCGCCCCCTCGGCGAAGGTCGAGCGGTAGCTGGTGACCGGGCTGCCGTCGGTGCCGCAGTCGGCGAGCAGGGTCATCACGCTGCTGGGGTCGCTGGTGGTCTCGGCGGTGGCGGCGCGGGTCAGCAGCGGCCTGATCGGGTTGGCGTTCATGGTGGTCTCTCCCCCGTCCCGGGCGGCCCCGGCTCCTCCGCCGCGACCTCGTGATGATCACTCTAGGGAATCGACCGACCCGGCCCACGGTTCATTTCCCACTCGGTACCACGGGTCAATTCACCGGGCCACGGCGGGCCCGGACCCGGCGGGAAGCGGCGGCAGTCCGGCGTGCCGCACCGCCAGGCTGCCCTCCACCACGGGGGTGAACGGTGCGGGGGCCATGCAGGTGCCGACCCGGCCCTCCACCGGCCGGCCGCCGCCGTCCGTGTCGAGGTTGGCGACACCCCACGAGAAGCCGACCCGGTCCGGGCCCGCGGAGCGGCCGTGACCACCGCCGTCCAGGACACTGAAGCCCTGGCGCCGCCCGACGGTGTCGGCCACCTCCGGGTCGGCGCGGACCACGACGGCGGTGAAGGAGGCCGCACCGTCCCCGGTGACCAGGCAGTCCACGGCCGCCTCCGAGGTCACCGTGCGACCGAGGGCCGCGACGTGGTGCGAGATGCGCACCGTGCCGCGCGCGTCGGTCGGCAGCCCGCGCGGGATCCCCTCCAGCGGCCGGCTGAAGGGTGCCGCCTCGACGTCGAAGACGAACCGGATGTCGTCGTCGGGCGAGTAGACGTAGGCGACCCGCACCGAGCCCCGCACCGACGGCGTCACCGGACCCCGCCCGTCCTGGGCGGAGGCTTCGGAGGGCGCGGAGGACACGGAGGGCGCGGAGGACGCGGCCTGGGCGGCCCGGGTGGCGGGTCCGGCCGGGGCCGCCGAGGACGACGGCGCGGCGAAGCCGCCCAGGGCCGCACACAGCAGCGCGGCGGCGAGCACGGCGCCCGCCTTCGGGCGGGCGGCGGTGGAAACGGTGGCGAACATGGTGAACTCCCTTGTGGCACAGTCCTGTTGACTCGCCTCCGAGGCCCTTCCCCGGCGACAGGTCAAGCTTCCCTCCGCACCACCGGCCCCGGCATGTACCGATCGGCACATCTTCCCGGCCCGTTCCTGCCCCGCCCCCCTGCCATTCGGCAGGGGGGCGGCCCGCCCGCGCCCGCCCCTGCCCGCACACGTCCGACCACGTCCGACCACGCCGGAGGGCCGCACCCCGCGTCGGCGG
>NZ_JBHJRC010000441.1:0-4708 GCF_042261735.1 Kitasatospora sp. NPDC056327
CGCAGCGCGGGGTGGATTGCCTCGCCTGTCCGGTACGCGGCTGAGGCGGCGCCGGGCGGGCCGGGGTCACCGGCCCGCCGGGTCTACCGGTCGGAGCGTTCCCGCCCACCGCCGGCGGTGGTGCGTTCCATCGCGGCCATGAACCGCTGGTGCTCGGCCAGCGAGGCCGGGTCCCCCGTCGCCTTCGGGGCCCGTTGGGCCCAGCCCGCCCACACGGCGGCGAACACCGCGGCGACGCAGGGAATGATCAACCAGGCGAGCGCAGCCATCTCAGTACTCCCAGCTCGTCGTGTCTATGAGCAGACTAACCATCCCGGCGGACAACGCCGCGGGCGCCGTCCGGGTTACGGCACGGCCGATCGGCTCACTTCCGGGGAGTATCCGGCGCAGCGTCCCACACCCGTTCGAGTGAGCGACCGGCGCGCCTTCGCCGCGGGGGCGTCCGACGGGCCCTCAGCAGCCGCCGGCGCCCACCCACTCCTCCTCGCCGTCCGCGAAGACCTGGTGCTTCCAGATCGGCACCTCGTGCTTGAGGTCGTCGATCAGCCGGCGGGCGGCGGCGAACGCCTCGCCGCGGTGGGCGCAGGACACGGCGACGATCACGGCCTTGTCGGTGATCCCCAGCCGGCCGACCCGGTGCACCGCGGCCAGCGCCCGGACCGGGAAGTCGGCGACGACCTTCTCGGCGACCCGGCGCAGCTCCTGCTCCGCCGTCGGGTGGCAGCTGTACTCCAGCACGGAGACCTGCTTGCCGCCGTCGTGGTCGCGGACCGTCCCGACGAAGACGGTCGTCCCGCCGGCCGCGTCGTCCCCCACCGCCTCGTGGACCTCGTCGAGCGACAGCGGGGTGTCGCGGATCGCGAGCAGACGGATCGGATCGTGATTCTCGGACATGCCCCCATGATTGCCCATGCCCGGCGGGCGGCGGCAAGGGCCTTCCTCGCCGCGGCACGGGCGTGCCGCGGGGCCGTCGTCCGCGGGGCCCGTGCGGTGTGCCCCGCGGCCCGTACGGTGTGCCCCGAACCCGCGTGCCCCTGTGCTCCTGCACTCCTGTGCCCGCGTGCCCCTGTGCCCCTGTGCCCGCGCGCCCCGGGACGGACGGCCCGGCCCCGGCCCGCCGTCCCGGAGACCGCTCAGAACCGGCGCCGCTTGCGCGCCCGCCGCACCAGCGCCGCCGTACCCACCAGCGCCACCGTCGCGCCCGCCGCGCCCAGGCTCGTCGCCGCCTCCTTGCCGCCGAGCCGCCGGCCCGCCACCGCGTGCTTGCCCGCCACCTGCGCCAGCAGCTCCGCCAGCACCTCCTCGTTGGTGTGCGTCGGACGCCAGCCCGCCTCGTGCAGCCGGCTGCCCGACACCACCCACGGGTACATCGTGTACGCGAGGTCCCCCGCCGGGGCCGGCGTCAGCCCCAGCCGGTGCAGTCGGGCCGCCGTCCCCAGCGCCAGCGAGGCGGGCAGCTCCATCCGCCGGATCCCCGACAGCCGCTCCACGTCCTCCTGCTCCAGCCAGCCGTCGCAGCCGACCGTCACCTCGCCCTCGACCAGGCCCAGCGCCGCGTACTCCAGCGCCGCCGCCAGGTCGTCCACGTGACAGAACTGCCAGCACGGGCGGGACCCGGCCACCACCAGCAGCCGAGGCGCCTCGAAGTGCCGGGTCAGCACCGTGTCCACCCCCGGGCCGACCACCACGGCCGGGCGCAGCACCGTCACCTGCAGCCCCGGGTGCGCCCGCGGCGCCCGGCGGGCGAGCCGCTCGATCTCCAGCAGGTCCCCGACCAGCGAGGCCTCCTCGGTCGCCCGCAGCTCCGAGTCCTCCGCCAGCGGCACCTCGTTGTCCGGCAGGGCGCCGTAGACCATCGCCGACGTGCACAGCACCACCCGGTGCACCCCGGCCGCGGCGGCCGCGGTCAGCACGGTCTGCGCGCCGCGGACGTTGTAGGCGCTGCGGGCCCGCGCGTCCGACTCCATGCCCAGGTCCATCGCCAGGTGGACGACCACGTCCACCCCGGCCAGCCGTTCGGCCACCGCCGGGTCCCGGACGTCCAGGACCCGCCACTGCACCCCCGGCACCTCGCCGCGCCGGTCGTCGACCGCCAGGACCTTGCGCACCCCCGGCGAGGCGACCAGGCGGGCCGCGACCCGCTCGCCGAGCACCCCGGCGGCACCCGTGACCGCCACGGTCAGCGGTCTTCCGTCATAGGCTGGAGGCGGCGACGCCGTGATGTCCGGGGCGTCCTCTCCTCCGGTCAGCCCAGAGCGAACGTCCGAAGGCGGGGAACTCACCGGCCATCCTCCACGGTTAGCTTATGTGCGTGCGTACGTGTGTCACGTACGTCCATCCTGCCCGAGGCGGAGGCCCGGCGGTGCACCCGGCGCGGGTCAGCCGCCCGGGAGCCGCCCGCCGGCCGGGGGTCCCCCACTCCACCGACCGCCCCGGGCACGCAGACTTCACCGCCACCACCCGTATGACGGCCGACCGGATCGAGGACCCCGTGAGCGACCTTCCCTTCGGATTCGGCGTTCCGCCCGAGGAGCCCGAGGACGGCAAGGCCAAGCCCGACGACGACCGGAAGAAGAAGGACGAGGGCGGCGCCCAGAGCGGCCCCAACCCGTTCGGCTTCACCGCGGGCAACCCGCTGGGCGCCCTGTTCGGCATGGGCCTGCCCGGCATGCCCGGCGCCCCCGGGGCGGGCGGCGCCGGCGGCGCCGGCGACAACCCCTTCGCCGCGATGTTCGGCGGCCTCAACCCCAACGACCTCGGCGCCGCCTTCCAGCAGCTCGGCCAGATGCTCTCCTTCGAGGGCGGTCCGGTCAACTGGGACCTCGCCAAGGACATCGCCCGGCAGACCGTCGTCGCCGAGCCCGCCGAGGGCAAGAGCAAGGACCGCTCGGTCGGCGCCGCCGAACGCTCCGCCGTCGCCGAGGCCGTCCGGCTCGCCGATCTCTGGCTCGACGGTGTCACCACCTTCCCCTCCGGCGCCGGCACCGCCGTCGCCTGGAGCCGCGCCGAGTGGATCGAGGCCACCCTCCCGGTCTGGAAGGACCTCGTCGACCCGGTCGCCGAACGCGTCGGCAACGCCATGGGCGGCGTGCTGCCCGAGGAGATGCAGGCCATGGCCGGCCCGCTGCTGGGCATGATGCGCTCCATGGGCGGCGCCATGTTCGGCACCCAGATCGGCCAGGCGCTCGGCGCGCTCGCCGCCGAGGTGGTCGGCTCCGCCGACGTCGGCCTGCCGCTCGCCCCGGCCGGCAAGGCCGCGCTGCTGCCGCAGAACGTCGCCGAGTTCGGCGAGGGCCTCAGCGTCCCCGCCGAGGAGGTCCGCCTCTACCTCGCCCTGCGCGAGGCCGCCCACCAGCGCCTCTTCGCCCACGTGCCGTGGCTGCGCGCCCACCTGCTGGGCGCCGTCGAGGCCTACGCCCGCGGCATCAAGGTCGACTCCTCCCGCATGGAGGAGCTGGTCGGCCAGCTCGACCCGAGCAACCCCGAGGCCCTCCAGGAGGCCCTCGCCGGCGGCCTGCTCCAGCCCGAGGACACCCCGGCGCAGAAGGCCGCCCTCGCCCGGCTGGAGACCGCGCTCGCCCTCGTCGAGGGCTGGGTCGACGCGGTCGTGCACGCCGCCGCCGAACCGCACCTGCCGCAGGCCGGCGCCCTGCGCGAGACCGTCCGCCGCCGCCGCGCCGCCGGCGGGCCCGCCGAGCAGACCTTCGCCACCCTCGTCGGCCTGGAGCTGCGCCCGCGCCGGCTGCGCGACGCCGCCCGCCTCTGGGCGCTGCTCGCCGACGCCCGCGGCACCGACGGCCGCGACGACCTCTGGCAGCACCCGGACATGCTCCCCACCGCCGCCGACCTCGACGACCCCGACGCCTTCGTGCACCGGGGCACCGGCGACGGTCTGGAGGGCGGCATCGACTTCGACGCCCTCGACAAGCTGCTCGGCGAGGCCGCGGCCGGCGGCGCCCCCGGCGCCCCGAAGCCCGACCTCACCAAGGACGACGGCCAGGACGACCGCAACGGCGGCGACGGCGACGGAAAGGGCGAGCCCACCGCATGACGGCCACCGAGACGCACCCCGCCGGACCGCCCGACGGGGCCACCGAAGGGCTGCACGCCGACGCCGTCCGGGCACTGGACGGCTGGCGTCCCGCCGAAGCCGGGCAGGACGAGCTGCGCCGGTCCTACCTGCGGCACCTCGCGGAGCAGCCCGAGGGCCTGTTCCGCTCCTGCCTGCCCGCGCACATCACCGCCAGCGCCGTCGTGGTGGACCCCGCCGCCGGGCGCGTGCTGCTGACCCTGCACCCCAAGGTCGGCCGGTGGCTGCAGATGGGCGGCCACTGCGAACCGGGCGACCCCGGCCTCGCCGCGGCCGCCCTGCGCGAGGCCACCGAGGAGTCCGGGATCCCCGGCCTCGCCCTCCTCGCCACCGACGGCGCGCCGGCCCCGGTCAGACTCGACCGCCACCAGGTCCGCTGCACCGGCAAGGACCGGCCCGAGAGCACCCACCTCGACGTCCAGTACGTCGCGGTGGCACCGCCCGGCGCCCGCGAGCTGATCAGCGAGGAGTCGCTCGACCTGCGCTGGTTCGGCTACGACCGCCTCCCGGAGCTCACGGACCACTCAGTGCGCGCCCTCGTCGCCCGCGCCCGCGAACTCACCGGCTGAGGCGTTCGGGAGCGCCAGGACGGCGGAAGGGGCGCGGACCATTGAGGTC
>NZ_JBHJRC010000442.1:0-4680 GCF_042261735.1 Kitasatospora sp. NPDC056327
ACCTCTTCCTGGCCTTCCAGGAGAACGCCCACGGTGGGGAGTTCGCCGGTGGCGGCCAACCCGTCGTCGTGCGGGCCGGGTTCATCGACGGCCGGGTGCTCCGGCGCTCAGGTGGTCAGGTGGTCAGGTGCTCAGGTGCTCAGGCGAAGGTGTTGGTGGCCCAGATGGCGCCGCCGACGCCCTCCCCGCCGTCCTTCTGGTAGATGACCAGGTTGCCGTCGTCCTGCAGCTTGAGGAAGGCACCCGGGCTCCAGAAGGTGCCGGAGGCCCAGACCGCGCCGACGCCGCCGCCCTGGCCGGCCGGGTAGACCACCAGGTTGCCGTCGCTCTGCATGACGAAGTAGCCGAAGGGGCTGGCGTAGGTGCCGGTGGACCACTGGTGGGCGCCGTCGCTCTTGCGGTACAGGGCCACGTTGCCGTCGCGCTGCATGAGCAGCACGCTGGACGCGGACTCGGCCCACTGGGCGGACCAGACGGGCTGGCCGGAGCCGATGGTGGCGCCGATCCGGGTCGAGCCGCTGCCCCAGAGGGAGCCGCCGGCGAGGGGGCCGCCGTCCCGCTTGTAGACGACCAGGTTGCCGTCGTCCTGGAGGCTGAGGTAGGCGCCCGGGTTGCCCCAGGTCGCGGAGTGCCAGATCGGCTGCGCGTTCGCGGTGGAGAGCACCAGGTTGCCGTCGGGCTGCATCTCCAGGTAGGCGCCCGGGTTGCCGCCGGTACCGGTGGCCCAGATGACGCCGCCGGGGACGTTCTTGTGGGTCAGCGTCAGGTCGCCGTCGGCCTGCATGGTGAGCTTCAGGTCACGGCCGGCGAGGGTCTGGCCGGCGGAGAGGCGGGCGCCGGGGCCGAGGAGGGCCTGGTCGACCGCGGAGCTGTCGAGGATCCACTGGCGGATGTCGTCCACCCGGGAGTCGACGGCGTCGGTGCGGGTCTCGGCCGAGCCGAAGCAGCCGCCCTGCCAGGCCCGGCTGTGCACGCCGGCCAGGACGGCGGTCGAGCCGTTCTCGCGGAACAGCGGCCCGCCGGTGTCGCCCTTGCAGATCGTGCCGGTGGCGGGGGCCTTGGCGGCGAAGCCGACGGTGGTGGCGGCCGCGGCGGTCACCGTCACGGCGGTGCTGTGCAGCCTGGTCGGCGCCCATTCGGTCCTGGTCCGGCCGTAACCGGTGACCCGCAGGGTGTCGCCGACGGCCGGGGCGGCGGTGGCGAGGGTCACCGGGGTGATGCCGAAGACCGGGTGGGCCAGGCGGGCGACGACGAGGTCGCGGTCCGTGCGGGGCTTGATCTCGATGACCTCGGCGGCCGCGCCGGCCTGACCGGTCAGGTCGGTGCGGCCGACCGTGATCACGGCCTTGTCCTTGGGCTTGCCCGCGGTCACCGTGGAGGGGTTGGCCGGGTCGTCCGCGAAACAGGCCGCCGCCGTCACCACGTGGGTGGGGTTGATCAGCGCCGCGGAGCAACTGCGCTTGTTGTCACCGATGTCGAGCCTGGCCGTGAACGCGTGGCCGCCGTCGGCCACCGGGTCACCGGCCACGGCGTGGGCCGGCACGACGCCGAGGGCGCACGCCCCCGCGACGGTCGCGGCGAGGAGGCCGCCGATCCAGGCGGCACGCGGACGCCGGCGGGACCCTGCGGTCGACGGCCCCGGCCCCCGGCCGCCGGCGCTCGTCGCGCCGGGAGCACCGGAGGCGCCGTAAGTACCGGAAGCGCCGGGGGAATTGACGTCGAGTGGTGATACGGACCTGCGAGACACGGTTCGGTTCTCCGATGGGTGAGGACGTTGTCTGGACGGATCGGGGCCGGGACCGGGCACGGCCCACCGCCGGACGGCTCGTGCGGCCGTTCCGGAACCGGCACCCGGACGGGGTGGGGGCGAGTACCGCGCAACCGGTGATTACCGGCGCGCGAAGCACGGCCCCGGAGAGCGGGAAAGCAATAGCCGTACGGGCCGTGACGGGATTCGGCGAGGATGCCGCCCGCAGGCCGCCCGACAGGCCGCCACCGGCTCCTTCCCCGAGGTGGGGAGGCCCTTCGCCCCGCCCGTGGCACGACCTGACGTTCTGTCAGGAACGGGACTTCTCAGCGCCGCGCACGGTCCTGACACCCGGTCAGAGACCCTGCACCCTGCGCCGGGAGAGTCTTCCGGAAACGGGGTCTGGACAAGGCGAGGCCCTTCATTCCTGAGGTGACGACGGATCAATCGCGGGCGATTAGTTCGAGTAAAGCACGCATAAGCGCCCGGTGACCATAACCCTCGGAATATTCCCCCGCCCCCCGGTCTCGCGTTTGCACAAAGGACGGTGACGATTCATCCCCCGCTTGTCGATCCCCCGCACCCGCCACGCCTTTTCGGGCCTACGGCAACACTTGTGGATCTTTCGGCATTTGTTCACGTACTCACCTTCATCCCCTTTGAGCGGAATACCTGCGGAACGCACGGGGCACCGCCCGTGCCGGGGCGCGCCTGCCGGCGCGGGCCGGACCGGGGCGCGAACCCGGGCCGGGTGCCCGATTCGGCGGCGGGCCGCGAAGGGTAGGGGTGCTCCGACCGCGTCACCGTGCCGGGAGGGGACCTCGTGCGCAGGAAACCGGGAACCACCGCCCAGAAGGGGCATCCGTTCGGACGCCGGCCCGACGGCGGGCTCGCGGACGTGCTGTGGGACTGGTCGAAGTCCGGCACCCGCACCGCGGCGCGCAACCGGCTGCTGCGCCGGCTTCCCGGGGTCGGTACGGCGGGCGCCTACCGCTTCGGTCTGGTCGAACGGCCGCACTACGCCTACGGGGTGCGGCGGGCCACCGAGTCGGCGGCCCGGCTGGGGCACCGGGGGGTCACCGTGGTGGAGTTCGGGGTGGCGGGCGGCAACGGTCTGCTGGCGCTCACCGAGCACGCCCGGTACTACGCCGCGGCCACCGGGGTGGCCGTGCGGGTGGTCGGGTTCGACAGCGGGGCGGGACTGCCCGGCACGACGGACCCCCGGGACCTGCCCTACCTGTTCGCCCCCGGCTTCTACACCATGGACCACGACCGGCTGCGCGCGCGGCTGGACGGCGCGGCCGAGCTGGTGATCGGCGATCTCGCCGGGACCCTCCCCGCGTACCTGGAGACGCACGCCGGCGTCCTGCGCGAACACCCGGTCGGCTTCGTCGCCCTCGACCTGGACTACTGCTCCTCGACGGCGACCGCCCTCGGCCTGTTCCGCGGTCCCGGGCACGCGCACCTGCTGCCGCGGGTCACCTGCTACCTCGACGACCTGCCCGGCACGATCGGACGGATCGGGGAGGCCGCCGCGGTGGAGGACTTCAACGCCGCCCACCCCGGGCGGCCCATCGGACGCGTCCTGGGCCTGCGCGCCTTCACTCCGTTCGACCCGCCCTGGGCCGACCAGATCCACGTCCACCACCGGCTGGACCACCCCGACTACGCGCGGCTGGAGACCGGCGCCACCGGCGACCAGCTCCCCCTGGAGCCGGTCCGGCGGCGGCACTGACCCGGGACCGGCCTCGGGACCGGCACTGACCCGGGGTCCGTGCCGAGCCCGAGGCGGGCCCCGGGACCGGTAGGTCCGCGTCCCGAGGTGTTCGGCGGGCGGCGCGGGTCGGGCCCGCGCCGCCCGTCCCTTCCCGGGCGGAGGCCTGCGGCGGTCTTACCGGTCGGATCATCAGTTGGTCGGCAGAGCCTTGGACGGAGTGCGCGATGGAGTGGGGGCGTACACGACTCATCCCACTCCCCTCGTCGGCCCGCCCGCCCGGTGGCCACCGGGCCCGGCCCGGCCGCCCGGTGCGTTCGCCGCGCCTGGTGGGCAGGCCGCCCGCGCCGAAACCGGCGTGCGGGAGCCCGCGCGCGGGCCGCGCGCAACACCGGGCGCCGCCCGCCCGGCCTTGGCACGGATCACCGCGACGGCAGACGCTCTGTGCGCAGCCGATCATCGGTTGATCCCATCCACCAGCCCCGGGAGGGCCACCCATGTCGTTCTCGCGCACCCGGATCGCCGTCACCGCCCTGCTCGTCGCCGGAGCCACCGTCCTGTCCGTCCCGGCCCAGGCCGCCGGCGGCAACCGCGCCCTCAGCCGTTTCGACGACGGCAGCTTCGAGACGCCGAAGGCCCCCGCCAACTCCTTCACCGGCCTGACCGCCGGTCAGAGCATCGGTCCGTGGAGCGTCACCGCCGGCAGCGTCGACCTGATCGGCGCCGGATTCTGGCAGGCCGCCGAGGGCGACCAGTCGCTGGACCTCAACGGCGGCAACAGCGGTACGGTCGCCCAGAGCTTCACCACCGTGCCGGGCACCACCTACTCCGTCACCTACGCGCTGGCGGGCAACCCGGCCGGCGGTCCGGCCCTGCGGACCGGCCGGGTGCTGATCGACGGCCAGAACTTCCAGGACTTCTCCTTCGACGTCACCGGCAGGACCGCGGCCGCGATGGGCTACGTGGGGCGCCAGTTCGGCTTCGTCGCGCAGGGCACGTCCACCACGCTGAGCTTCGCCAGCACCGTCGCGGGGGCGTACGGGCCGGTCATCGACAACGTCCAGGTGAAGGAGTGGAAGCCGTGTTGCGGGTGACCGCCCTGATCCGCTGACCCCGGGCCCGGTGGGGCCGCCGCCGCGCCCGGCGGCCCCCCGCGCGGCCGGCGGGGGGGTGCGGGGGGGCCACGGGGGGGGGGCGGGGGGCGGTCGGGCCCCGGGGA
>NZ_JBHJRC010000443.1:0-4642 GCF_042261735.1 Kitasatospora sp. NPDC056327
CCCCGTGAGGAGGGGCGCCCGCCGCCTGCGGTCACTTGGCGGCGAGCGCCTTGCTGATGTCGCCGATCACCACGTCGGCCGCGAGCGGGCCGCCGCGGGTGGACCAGACCGAGCCGTCCACGGTCACGGTGTGGTTGTT
Organism: Kitasatospora sp. NPDC056327; assembly: GCF_042261735.1. NCBI lineage: Bacteria > Bacillati > Actinomycetota > Actinomycetes > Kitasatosporales > Streptomycetaceae > Kitasatospora > Kitasatospora sp. NPDC056327. Next base: position 140 of record NZ_JBHJRC010000443.1, read on the forward strand.
CTTCACCGCGCCGAGCTCCTGGTAGGCGGGCTTGGACTGGACGTCCTTCAGCGCGGCCTTGCCGTCGTCGGTGAGGGTCGAGAGGAACAGCCAGTCGCCGTCGATCTCGTTGATCTTCTCCAGGCTGAGCGCCGGGGTGTGCGCGTTGCCGTCCTTGTCCTGGGCCTGCGGGCGGGTCAGGCCCATGTCCAGGGCGACGCCGCTGGCGAACTGCTTCTTCTCCATCCAGCTGGGACCGGTCGGGTTCCAGCGGACGATGGAGACGGCCTTGCCCTTGTTCTCGCCGAGCTCGCCGCCGGCCTTGGCGGCCTTGGCGTCGTAGTCGGCGATGACCTTGTTGGCCTGCTCCAGCTTGTTGACGGCGTTTCCGATGCCGCGGAAGGAGAGCTTCCAGTCGTCGGTCGGGGCCATGGTGACCACGGTGGCCGGGGTGATCTCGCGCAGCTGCTTGAGCACCTGCTGGTCCTGCATGTCGCCGGCCAGGATCAGGTCGGGCTTGGCGGCGATGACCTTGTCCATCACGGGCTGGAGCAGGTTGCCGACCACCGGGATTCCCTGGACCTTGTCCTTCAGGTACGCCGGCGGCTCGTTGAGACCCTGTCCGTTGGTGATGCCGGCCGGCTTGAGGCCGAGGGCGAGCACCGCGTCGAGGTCCTCCTGGGTGAGGGTGACGATGCGCTTCGGCTCGGCCGGGATCTCGACGGCGGTGCCGGTGGCGTCCTTGACGGTCCGCTTGCCACCGGCCGCGTCCGCGGCGGGGGCGCCCGCGGCGGAGGAGGAGGCCGCGGTCGAGGGCGTGCCCTTGTCGGCGGAGGAGCCCTTGTCGGAGGAGCCCGACGAGCCGCAGCCGACGAGCAGGAGCGTGGCCGCCCCGGTGGCGGCCAGCGCCTGGACCGCCCGGTGGCGGACGAGGTGGAGCGGGCTCTGGGCGGTCGACATGTAGGCCTCCGGGCAGGGGTGTTGCAGACGTGGTGCGGTGGGCGGTGCGGACGGGCGGTGCGCGTGGTGCGACGGAACCCGGACGATCCGGACAGGTCCGGCGCGGGACCGGACACCCGTCCGACCGCGCCGACCATTAGGTTAGCCTTACCTTATGACATTGTCGCAAGTGGGTACCGCCGAGGCGGCCGGCGCGGAGCCCTCCGCCCCCGCCCCGCCGGCGGCCGAACGGTCCCGCCGCACCGCCCGGGCCGCCGTCGGCGGCATCCTCGCCGCCCTGCTCGCGCTCACCGCGCTCTCGTTGTCCGTCGGCGCCGGCGAGGTCGGCCCGGGCCGGGTCCTGGACTACCTGCTCGACACCGGCGGCGCCCGCGCGGACAGTCATCTGGCCCTGGTCGTCGGCGATCTGAGGCTCCCCCGCACCCTGACCGCCCTGCTGGTCGGCGGCGCCCTGGGCGTGGCCGGCGCCCAGCTGCAGTCGGTCACCCGCAACCCGCTCGCCGAGACCGGCCTGCTCGGCGTCAACGCCGGCGCCTCGCTCGGCGTCGTCCTCGGCATCGCCGTGCTCGGCGTCCAGACCTCCTACGGCTACCTCGCCTTCGCCTTCGGCGGCGCCGTGCTGGCCAGCGGGATCGTGCTGGCGATCGCCGGCAGCCGGGGCGGCGGCTCCCCGATGCGGCTCGTCCTCGGCGGCTCCGCCGTCGGCGCCACCTTCGGCGGCCTCACCGGCGTGCTGATCGTCAACTCCCCCGAGGCCTACGACCGCTACCGGGTCTGGGTGCTCGGCTCGCTGGCCGGCGTGGAGGGCTGGACGACGCTGCGCCAGCTCGCCCCGGTGCTCGGCGTCGGCTTCGTGATCGCGCTGCTCACCACCCGGCCGCTGTCCGCGCTCGCGCTCGGCGACGACCTCGCCCGCGGCCTCGGCCACCGCCCCGGCGCCACCCGCGCCGCCGTCGCCCTCGCCGTCACCCTGCTCACCGCCTCCGCGGTCGCACTGGCCGGGCCGATCTCCTTCCTCGGCCTGCTCGCCGGGTTCCTGGCCCGCGCCGCCGCCGGCCCCCGGGTCGGCCGGCTCACCCTGCTCGCCGGACTGGTCGGCGCGGCCGTGCTGACCGGCGCCGACGTGCTCGCCCGGGTGGTGGCCCGCCCCTTCGAGGCCCCGGTCTCGGTGATCGTCGCGCTGATCGGCGCCCCCACCCTGATCGCCATCGTCCGCTCCCGGCGGACGGCCGCGCTCGGCATGACCGACACCGCCCCCGCCGAGTCCTCCGGCCGCCACGGCCACCCCGAGGAGAAGGCCCCGAAGCCGGACGTGGTGATCCGGCGCGGCGCGCTCTCGCTCCTGCTCCCCCGCCGCTCGGTGCTCGCGGCGCTCGGCCTCGCCACCGCCCTGCTCGCCGCCGTGGTGGTCTCCGCGCACGCCGGCCAGAGCGAACTCGGCCTCGGCCGCACCTTCCAGGCCGTCTTCGGCTACGGGGAGCGCCTGGACGTGCTACTGGTGCAGAAGTTCCGGCTCGGCCGGATCGTCGCGGGCCTCGCCGCGGGCGCCGCGCTCGGCCTGGCCGGCTGCCTCACCCAGACGCTGGCCCGCAACCGGCTCGCCACCCCCGAACTGCTCGGCGTCAACGACGGCGCCACCGCCGCCGTGCTGATCTCGGTCACCGCCTCGGGCACCTTCGGCGCCTGGTGGGCCGGGCCGATCGGCGCGCTGGTCGCCGTCGGGGTGGTCACCGTCGTCTCCGGCGGGCTCGGCGCGCGCGGCTACCGGGTGCTCGTCGTGGGCCTCGCCATGTCGGCGCTCGCCTCCGCCGTCATCCAGGTGGCGATGGCCCGGCGCTCGCTCAGCTCCGCCTCCTCGCTGTACGTCTGGACCTCCGGGAGCCTCAACGGCCGGGACTACGAGGTGGCCGCGCCGGTCCTGATCGGCCTCGCCGTCCTGGTGCCGCTCGCCCTGGTGGTGGCCCGCCGGCTGGCCGTGCTCCGGTTCGACGACAACGTGGCCTCCTCGCTGGGCGTCGACCCCGGCCGGGTCCGGCTGGTCTGCCTGCTGCTCGCCGTGGCGCTCGCCGGCCTCGCCGTCGGGATCTGCGGACCGGTCGGCTTCGTCGCCCTGGCCGCGCCGGTGGTCGCCGGGCGGCTGGCCGGACCGGCCCGGGTCCCGGTGCTCGGCTCCGCGCTGGTCGGCGCGGTGCTCATCGTGCTGGCCGACACCCTCGGCCGGGTGCTGATCTCCGGCGTCGAGATCCCGGTCGGCATCGTCACCACCGTGCTCGGCGGCCCCTTCCTGCTCTGGGTGCTGCTCGGCCGCAAGGGCAACCCCGCCTGATCATCGAGGAGTTCACCCCGTGCACAACGAACTGCAGCCCGCCGACGAGGCGTTCTGGGCCCGGGTGGCCGCCGAGGGCGCGCCGCTGGTCGACCCGGACCCGGAGGACCCGGCCTACCGCCGGGTGACCTTCGTGCTGCGCGACGAACCGGGAGAGCAGCCGTACGACGGCGTGCTCGCGCTCGTCCACACCGTCACCGACAAGGACCGGCACGCCGGCGACCTCACCCCGCACCTGATGGAGCGCCGGGGCGGCGGCTGGTCGCGCACCTACCGGCTGCGCGCCGACCACCGGGCGTCCTACCAGCTGTACCCGGTCCGCGGCGACGTCCCCGGCACCCGGCGGGCCGACTGGCTGCGGGTGCTGGACGGCGCCCGCCCCGACCCGCACGGCACCGGTGCGCTGCTGCCCGCCCGGGACGGCCGCCGGCCCGCCTCGGTGCTCGCCCTGCCGCAGGCCCCCGCCCAGCCGTACGCCGAGCGGCGCGCGGACGTGCCCCGCGGGCGCACCGTGCGGGCCGAGGTCGCCGGGCGGCGGGTCGACGTCCACCTGCCCGCCGGGCACCGCGCCGACGCCGGGCCCTACCCCGTCCTGGTCCTGCTCGACGGGGAGATGTGGGGCGAGGTGCTGTCGGTCGGCGACACCCTGGACAACCTGACGGCCGAGGGCCTGATCCCGCCGACCGTCGCGCTGCTGGTGCACACCATGGGCCCGGGCCGGCCCTCCGACCTCAGCTGCAACCCGGACTTCGTCGACCTGCTCGCCGACCGGGTGCTGCCCTGGGCCGCCGCCGAGCACCGCGCCACCGCCGACCCGGCCCGCACGGTGATCGCCGGGCAGAGCGCGGGCGGCCTGACCGCCGCCTTCGCCGTCTTCCGCCGGCCCGCGCGGTTCGGCAACGCGCTCTCGCAGTCCGGCTCGTTCTGGTGGCCGGACGGCACCGAGTTCGACGGCGGCAGCGAGTGGCTGACCCGGCGGTTCGCGGCGGAGGAACGGCGCGGCGCCCGGCTCTGGGTGGAGGTCGGCCTCCAGGAGTGGATGCTGCTCGCCCAGAACCGCCACCTGCGCGACGTGCTGACCGCCCGCGGCTACGACCTCGCCTACCGGGAGTTCAACGGCGGCCACGACTACGCCTGCTGGCGCGGCGGCCTGGCCGACGGCCTGGTGCACCTGCTGGGCGCCGCGGGCCCTGCGGCCTGACCGTCCCGGCCGGGGGCGCCGGTGCGAGGGCCGCACC
>NZ_JBHJRC010000444.1:0-4639 GCF_042261735.1 Kitasatospora sp. NPDC056327
GTCCGCGCCCCGGCCCGGCCGGTGCCGTCACGGGGGCCGGTGCGCCGATCGGCCCGGCGGTCGATCCGACGGTCGGTCATCCGCCCACGGTAGGCGCCGGGGCCGGGGCGGGTGGGGGCGTGCTGCGCCGAATGGCGGCGCGGCCGCCGGGCCGGGGCGAGCGGCTCGGAGCCGCTGCCCCGGACCCGCCGCGGTGACCGGCCGGGGCGAACGGCTCAGGTGACGGGTTCGGGGGCCGGGCCGGGGCCGGGGAGCGGTCCCGGCCGGGGGTACGGGTCCGGGCCCGGCGCGGGGGGCGGCGGCGGGTCGGGCTCCGGTGGCAGGGGGCCGGGCGGGACCGGGTCCGGGCCGCCGGGGGCGGGCACCGGTCCCGGCAGCGGGCCCGGACCGGGCGCCGGCCCCGGTCCGGGGGCCGGGGTGGGACACGGCGGTACGGGGTCGTTCGGGGGTGTTCCCACGGTCGGTCGCTCCTCTCGCTGTCCTGTTCCCTCCCGGGCGCGGCTACCCCGTGGACGGCGTCCGACACCCGCCGTCGAGCCGCCCGGCCCTACCGGTCGCCCCGCAGGGCCGTCCGGTGGAGGTCCGCGAGCATGGCGGCGACGGCGACCGGGGCGGTGCGGGTGCGGCGCTCGGCCCGGCGCCAGTCACCGTCCGGGTTCACCTCCAGGAACACGGGGCCTCGCCGGCGGTGCCGAGGAGGAGGGCGGACGCGCCGTAGTGCGGCGACATCGCCGCGGCCAGGGTGCGGACCGCCCGCTGCGCCGGGCCCGTGGCGTCCTCCGGGGCGGAGGCGCCGGCGCGGCTGCGCGGGACGGCCACCGCGGCCGGCCCGGAGTTCGCCCCGCTCCGCACCGGGGAGGACGCCCGCTACGAGCCGCTGCTCGGCGGCCGACGTCCGGCCGCTCCCGTCATGGTGCGGCGGGAGCGACGGGCGCGGTCGGGGCGGCGGTTCTCGGGGTGGGTGCGCCCGGGCCGGCCGGCGTGGTCGGGGCGGCGTCGGCCAGGGCGTCCAGGACCGGGCGGATGAGCGGGTGCCCGTCGGCGCCGGCGCGGACGGCGGCGAAGACCCGGCGGGTGGCGAGGGCACTGTCGACGGGGCGCACCGCGACCCGGGCCAGGTCGACGCCGAGCAGCGCCGAGCGCGGCACCAGCGCCACACCGGCGCCGGCCGAGGCGAGCGCGACGACCGCGCGGAAGTCGTCGGAGGAGTGCACCAGGCGCGGCTGGAAGCCGGCGTACTCGCAGGCGAGCAGCACGACGTCGTGGCACGGGTTGCCGGGGTAGGGGCCGATCCACGGTTCGGCGGCCAGGTCGGCCACCGCGATCGGGCCCTCGCCGGCCGCCAGCGGGTGGGCGGTCGGCAGCACCGCCTCGAAGGGCTCCGCGTAGAGGGGGACGCGGGTGAGGCGGGCGTCGTCGGCGCGCGGGGCGCCGCGGTACTCGACGGCCACGGCGAGGTCGGCGCGGCCGTCCAGGACCATCGGCAGACTGGCGTCGCCCTCGGCGTCGAGCACCCTGAGCCGGACACCGGGGGCCCGGATGGCGAGGGTGCCGATCGCGGGGGCGAGGACGAGGGAGATGCCGGTGGCGAAGGACGCCACGGTGACCTCGCCGGAGACGCCCGCGCTGTACGCGGCGAGGTCGGCCTCGGCGCGTTCGAGCTGGGCGAGGACGGCGTCGGCGTGACCGAGCAGGATCTCGCCGGCGGCGGTGAGCCGCACGCCCCGGCCCTCGCGGGCCAGCAGGTGGTGGCCGGTCTCCTGCTCCAGGGCGGCCAGCTGCTGCGACACGGCGGAGGGGGTGAGGTAGAGCGCGGCCGCCGCGGCGGTCACCGTCCGGTGGTCCGCCACCGCTCGCAGGGTCCGCAGCCGTCTCGCGTCGATCACACCCCAATTCTGCCAGCGCCCGTGGGGCTCCCGGGGCGGGGGTGACGCAACGGTGCACGGTCGGACGTCCGTCCGGCACCCGCGGTGCCGGCACGCCGAGGGGCCCGCACCGGACGTCGAGTCGCGGTGCGGGCCCCTGGCCGCCGGGCGGATGCCCGGCCGGAGGAACTACAGCGGGCGAATGTTCTCCGCCTGCGGGCCCTTCTGGCCCTGCGTGACGTCGAACTCGACCTTCTGGCCCTCAAGCAGCTCGCGGAAGCCGTTGGCGTTGATGTTCGAGTAGTGGGCGAAGACGTCCGGGCCGCCACCCTCCTGCTCGATGAAGCCGAAGCCCTTCTCCGAGTTGAACCACTTCACGGTGCCGTTAGCCATTTGAATCTCCTTCATGGGCTGTCCGGAGCCCGCGGGACCGCGGGCTCCGAGTCGCCGCGATGAGCACCCACCCGGAAACCGGGAAAGAAAAAATGCGCCTGCGAAACATCAGCAGGCGCACACAAAGTCATGGGAACCACTACTGCAACCACGAACACTCTACCAGGCCCGGGCCCGCACCGGGTGAACATTTTTCCCGGCGTCCCGGCGGAGCCGCCACCGGGGCCACCGCACCCCCCGGAACCGGGACCGACGCCACGACCTGCGAGGACTCCCCCGTGCGGGCCGCTCCACGGGCGGCGGCCCGCCCCGGGCGCCGGGCGGGGGGCACCGGGCCGGCCACGCCGATTCCGGCTTCCCGGATTTCAAACGTCCAGAACGGTTCCACTGTCGCTCCTTCCGGCGCATACTGGCCGGAAATGACGAAATACGCAGCAGCCCGCCGCCCCCTGCCCACCAGCCCCTTCCAGGCGCGGCCCGAGGCGCCGCCCAAGCACTTCGAGCTCGGCGACCGCGTCACCCACGACAGGCACGGCCTCGGCCGCGTCATCGCCGTCGAGGAGACCCCCGACGCCGCGGTCGTCGTCGATTTCGGATCCCACCAGCGCCGCATCAATCCCCCGTACGCCGCCATGTACAAACTCTGACCCGCCGGCACCCGTGCCGCCCACGACCCCCGGCCACTGCGCCCGGCCGGGAAGCCTCCCGGGCCTCCGGGCCCGCACCCGCTCCACCCGCCCGGCCGCCGGGCGTTCCCGTCCCCGGACGGCCGGACGTCCCGTGCGGCTCCCCCGTCGGCCCCGCCCGGGGCGCGGAAGCGTTCAGGTCGGATGATGCGATCGAAGCCCCCGGCTTCAGTCACATGATCCGACCTGAATACCTCCTAGCATGCGTGCATGCACAAGGGGATCCTCAGCCCGGCCTCCGTCGTCAGGGCCATCGAAGAGTGCGACCGGACCGGCGCCCCGGCCTTCCGGGAGGCCTACGGCTACGGCAGCGCGCTCGACTACGTCCTGGAGTACCGCGGCCGGACGTACGACTCCAAGGCGATCGCCGGAGTCGCCCACCGCTACGAGTACGGGCGTCCGCTCGCCCACGACGAGTTCAGCGGCGGCAGGACCGGGGCCGCCGCCTGGCTCCGGCGGATCGGGTTCGTCGTCAAGCAGATGCGCAACCCGTCGTGGACGGTGGACGAGACCGTGCTCGCCTGTGCCCTGGTGGTCGGGAACGGCTGGGAGGCACCGGCCCCCGCAGACCCCCGCGTCCTGGAGCTCTCCGCGTTCCTCCAGCGGATGACGGCCGGCGACGAGACCCGCGGCGGCCCCTTCCAGAACCCCGACGGGGTGGCCCGGAAAGCCGTTGAGCTCGTGGCCGCCCGACCGGGCGCGGCCGGGAACGGGGGGCCGGACGGGACCGCGACGACCGAGGAGACCGTCGCACGCGCGTTCACCGACCGGCCGGCCGAGATGCTGGAGGCCGCCCGGGGCATCCGGGCGCTGGTCGGGAGCACGGACTTCGTGCCGGCCCGGGAGACCGAGGGCGAGCCGGAGGAGTTCGAGGCACCCGAGGGCAGGCTCCTGCTACGGCAGCATCTCCGCAGGGAACGCGACTCCCGGCTCAGGGGCAGGAAGATCGAGTCGGTCCTGGCCCGCGGCGGCAGCCTGGCCTGCGAGGTGTGCGGTTTCGACTTCGAGCAGGTCTACGGGGAACGCGGCGCGGGCTACGTGGAGTGCCACCACATCGTGCCGCTCCACGTGGCCGGGGAGAGCACGACGAGGCTCGCCGACCTCGCCCTGATCTGCTCCAACTGCCACCGCATGATCCATCGCCGCGCCCCGTGGCCCACCCCCCGGGAGCTGCGCGCCACCCTGGCGGCTTCCACCCGCATCCCGCCGCAGGCAGCCGGTCCCGCCCCCGCGGACCGGCCGACACCGTAGCGGCGGGCCCGGCACGATCGCCCGGTCGAAGTACTCCGCTCCTTGCCGTGCACTTTGCAAAGTCACCACTTTGCAAAGTGCACGAGCCCGGAGGCCTTTTCCCCCAAGGGATTTTCGCCCTCGCGGCCCCTTTCATCCGTACTTTGCAAAGTACGGACTTTGCAAAGTTCTCGAAAGGGCCACGCCCCGAGGCCCGCGAACGGGCGCAGAGGGCGCGGGGCCCGGGGTGCGGGGCACGGAAGGACACGGCGCACCCCCGTACGGGCGGACGCCGGGAAACGGGATCAGGCCACGGGACAGGGGACACGGGAGGCGGAGGACGGCCACGGGACACGGGACACCGGGCGGAAACCGCGACGGGAGTGGGAAGTCGGACGGGCCGACTTCCCACACCCCGCACGGGAGGGGGGGGGAGGTGGGTGTTGTGGCGGGCGGCGGGGGCGG
>NZ_JBHJRC010000445.1:0-4612 GCF_042261735.1 Kitasatospora sp. NPDC056327
GCGCCGCGGGTGCGGCGCCGGGGCCGGGGCCGGGGCCGGGCCGCCGGGGGCCGGTCGCGGCCCGGGGCGGCCTCAGCCGCCCGAGGACTCGCGGACCTTCAGGTCCGGGAGCAGTTCCAGGTGGTGGACCGGCAGGGGTTCGTCCGCGGTGGCGAGACGGCGGAGCAGCAGGTCGACCGCGGCGGCGCCGACCGCGCGCTTGGGCGGGGCGACGGCGGTCAGCGGCGGGGCGCCGAGCGCGGCGAACACGTCGTCGTAGCTGACCAGCGCGAGGTCCTCGGGGACCCGCACGCCCCCGGCCCGCAGCAGCGGCAGCAGCTGGATGGCGTCCTGGTCGTTGTGGACGAGCGCGGCGCCGACCCCGTCGGCGGCCGCCTCGGCGAGCTGCCGGGCGACCCGGTCGAGGTCGGCCGCGGGGGTGCGGACGTCGAGGACCGGCCCGGCGGTCAGGCCGAGGATCCGGCAGGCCTCGTCGTAGCCCGAGCGGACCTGGTGGGCCGTCCAGGTGTCGGCGCGGGCCGCCAGCGCGATCCGCCGGTGGCCGCGGCCGGCGAGGTGGCGGAGCGCGAGCAGGACGCCGTGGCGGTGGTCGGAGCCGACCGAGTCGAGGCCGGCGGCGGGGCCGCCGGCGATCGGCCGGCGTTCCAGCAGCACGGCGGGGACGGGGAGTCCGGCGACCCAGGCCTGGTCCTCGGGACGGTCGGCGGCGGTCCAGTTGGGGGCGAGCAGCAGGCCCTGGACGCCGGTGGCGAGGAGCTGCTCGACCTGCACGCGGTCGGCGCTGGCCTCGTAGGAGGAGATGCCGAGGACGAGGTGGGCGCCGGCCCCGGCGGCGGCGGTGCGCGCGCCGGCGATGACCTCGTCGAAGTACTGCACCACGGCGGGGACGAGCAGTCCGAGCGCCGGTCCCCCGGCGGGGCGGGCGGGTCCGGCGGCGGGCCCCGGGGCGGTGTCCGTCTCGGGGGCCGGGAACGCGACGGAGCCGTGGGTGCGGCGGAGCAGGCCCGCGTCGGCGAGCGCGGCGACGTCCCGGCGGACGGTGACGGCGGGCAGACCCAGCCGTTCGGCGAGGTCCGCCACCCGGACGGTGCCCAGAGCGCGCACCGCGTCCAGGATGCGGGCGCGGCGATCGTCCGCCGGGATCGGCATGGCACTCCCTGTCCGTGGGCTGTCGAAGTGGACAGGAACCTACCACCCGGTCACCCTCCGGCCGGGACCGGAGCCCGGTGGTGGCGGGCCGTCCGTCCCCCGGCCCGGGGCCGGGGGACGGACGGGTGCCCGCGGGCCGGAGGGCCGGTCAGGCGCCGTACCGCTCCTCGGGGACGGTGGGTCCGAGGTCCGGGCCCGCGACCAGCTCGACGCGGTCGCCGGGGCGGTGGAGTTCGAGGACCAGCACCTCGTTGGCGCCGGCCCGCCAGAGCGGCGCCGGGGCGTAGATGGTGCGCTGGGGGCCGATGTCCCAGTAGCGGCCGAGGGCGAAACCGTTGAGCCAGACCATGCCCTTGGTGAATCCGGGCAGGGCGAGGAACCCGTCGGCGGGGGTGTCGACGGTCAGTTCGGCGCGGTGGAAGCCGGGGCCCTCGGCCGTGGAGGGCGCACCGAGCGCGAGGGCCGCCGGGTCGTCCAGCGGCAGCGGGCGGACCTCCCAGCCGAACTGGTACTGCCGGTCGACCCGGACGCCGACCGTGATGCCCTTCGGGTCGTGCAGCAGCGGGCCGTAATTGATCCGGCCCAGGTTCTCGACGAGCAGGTCGAGCACCGCGCCGCCCTCGGGCACCCGCACCGGCAGGGCCCGGTCCGGCTCGTTGCGGTCGAGGACGCCGAGGGGTTCGCCGTCGAGGAACACCTGGGCGCGGTCGGCGAGGCCGTCGACGCGCAGTTCGCCGTGGGCGAGGGGTCCGCGCAGGCGGGTTCGGTAGTGGATCAGGCCGAGGTTCTGGCCGAGTTCCTCCATCGGGCGGGGCTCGGGCAGGTGGTGGACGGTGGAGAGTTCGTCGAGGGCGCCGAGCAGCGGGCGGCTCGCGGTGACGGGCGCGCCGCGGGGGGCGAGGCGGGCGGGCAGCGGCGGGAGCGGGTGGGGGTTGGGGCCGAGGTGGCGTTCGATCACCTCGCGGAAGAGGTGGAACTTCTCGGTGAGCTCGCCGGCCTCGCCGACCGGGGCGTCGTAGTCGTAGCTGGTGACGTCGGGCCGGTAGTCGGTGCCGTCGTGGTTGGCGCCGTTCCACCAGCCGAAGTTGGTGCCGCCGTGGCCCATGTAGAGGTTGACGGAGGCGCCGGCGGCGAGCTGGGCGTCGAGCACCTCGGCGGCGTCCCGGGGGTCGCGGACGTGGTGCGGCGTGCCCCAGTGGTCGAACCAGCCGCACCAGTACTCCATGGTGACCAGCGGGCCGACCGGCTGGTGACGGCGCAGACAGGCCAGGGACTCCTCGGCGCGGGAGCCGAAGGTTCCGGTGGTGAGGAGTCCGGGCACCCGGCCGCCGAGCTGGAAGCCGTCCTCTGCACCGTCGGCGGTGAACAGCAGGCAGTCGACGCCGCGGGTGACGAGGGCGTCCCGCAGGTGTTCGAGGTAGGCGGTGTCGTTGCCGTAGCTGCCGTACTCGTTCTCCACGGCGACGGCGACGACGGGGCCGCCCCGGGAGGCGAGCAGCGGCAGCAGCACGGGCACCAGGTGGTCGAACCAGGCGTCTACGGCGGCGAGGAAGGGCCCGTCGAGGCGGCGCAGCCTCATCGCGGGGTCGGCGAGCAGCCAGCCGGGCAGGCCGCCGAACTCCCACTCGGCACAGATGTACGGGCCGGGGCGGACGATGACGTCGAGCCCGAGGTCCCCGGCCGCGCGGACGAAGCCGGCGAGGTCGCGGTCGCCGGTGAAGTCGGCGCGGTCGGGCGTGGGCTGGTGGAAGTTCCAGGCGACGTAGGTCTCCACCGTGTTGACGCCCATGGCGCGCAGCCGGGTGAGGCGGTCGGTCCACTGCTCGGGCCGGATCCGGAAGTAGTGGACGGCGGCGGAGACGATCCGGTGCGGACGGCCGTCGCGCAGGAAGGTGTCGCCGTCGGTGGTCAGGGCTGCGTGGGGGGCCTGGTCGGCCATCGGGTCCTCCGCGGGAGGGAAGCGGGAGCGGGGGGAGCGGGGATGGTGCGTGAGGAGGTGAGGGGAGGCAAGGGGGCGCGAGCGGGGAAGGGGGCCTCCGTCGGGCCCGGCCGGAGCGCCGCCCGGGCGACCGCGGGCGTTCGGGCGGCGGTCACCGGGCAACACCCTAGGAGTTCGGCGATCGCACGGTCAATCGATCGGCGATCTTCGCCATTATTGATCAATATTCGATCGAACGATACTCTTCGATCGGAACATCATCGGCGGACCGCTTCCGGACGACACGTCGGCGGGCACGACAGCTGGAGGCCAGGATGGCCATTTCGGGGGAAGAACGCCGCAGGCGGATCGTGACGGCCGTCGGCGAGCTCGGCGGCCGGGTCCGGCTCACGGAACTGGCCGACCGGCTGGGCATCCCGGCCGTGACGGTCCGCCGCGACGTCGCCGCGCTCGCCGACGCCGGACAGGTCTCGCGCTCCCACGGATTCGTCTCCCTGGAACGCCCGGACGCCGCCCCCTCCCCGGTCGCCACCGGCCCCGCGGGCTCCGGCGCGCTCGGCCTGCTGGTGCCCTCCGTCGGCTCGTACTTCGACGAGGTGATCGCCGGCGCCCGCGCCGCCGCCACCGCCGCCGGGGCCCGACTGGTCCTCGGCATCGCCCCCTACGGGGCCGGCGGCGACCGGCTGCAGGCCGAACGGCTGCTGGAGTCCGGCGCCGAGGGCCTCCTGCTGGCCCCGGGCCTGGTCCCGGGCCGGGAGGCCGGCGACTACGCCTGGCTGGACACCCTGCCGGTGCCCGCCGTCCTGGTGGAGCGCCGCTCCACCACCCCGGACGGCCCCGGCTCCGAACTGGACGCCGTGGTCTCCGACCACCGCCACGGGGTGCTCCGGGCCCTGCGCCACCTCGCCGGGCTCGGCCACGGGAGCGTCCTGCTGGCCGCCCGCGGCGACTCCTGGACGGCCGCCGAGGTGCGCGCCGGCTACCAGGAGGGCACCCGACTGCTGGGCCTGCCCGACCTGCCCGCCCTGGACACCCTCGGGCCCGGCGGCGTCCCGACCGACCCCGAACTGCTGGCGGCACGGATCGCCGAGGCCGTCCGGGGCGGCACCCGGGCGGTCCTCGTCCACAACGACCAGGACGCGCTGCGGCTGCCGCCCCTGCTGCGCGCGCACGGCCTCACCGTCCCCGCGGACGTGGCCCTGGTGGCGTACGACGACGTGTTCGCCGCCCTCGCCGCGCCCCCGCTGACCGCCGTCGCCCCGCCCAAACGCGCCGTGGGCGGGGCCGCCGTCGACCTCCTGCTGCGCCGCCTGGCGGCCGGCGGCGACCTCCCGGTGCACCGCACCGCGCTGCTCCCGGCCCTGCACGTCCGCGCCTCCTGCGGAGCCGCCCCGGCAGCCGCCCGCTGAGGCCGGAGCGGTGCGGCAGGGGACCGGCCGCCGAGGCCCCGGCGGGCCGCGGACCGCACCCGCGCCCGGGGCCAGGGGTTGCGGTGCGACCGGGGGCCCGGGGGGGGAGGGCCGG
>NZ_JBHJRC010000446.1:0-4491 GCF_042261735.1 Kitasatospora sp. NPDC056327
GGACGGAACCCTCCGTCCACCGCCCCGGCCGTTCCGGACCGCCCGCCGGGCCCGGTGGCCCGTGGCGGTCCGTGCGTCAGGAGGCGGGCACGCCGGGGGCGGCGCCGCGGTCCTTGAGCATGTCGGTGATCAGGCCGATCTCCGAGGTCTGGCCGTTCACCATCGACTGCGCGAGCCGCTTCTCGGTCGCGTTGCGCGCCATGTCGACGTAGCCCTGGGCCATGTCCACGCCGCCCTTGTGGTGCTCCAGCATCAGCTGCAGGTAGAGCACCTCGGCCTCGCGCCCGTTCAGCGAGCGCAGCTTGGCGAGCTGCGTGTTGGTGGCCATGCCGGGCATCAGCGAGCCGTCGTGCGGCTGGTAGTCGGCGCCGTGACCGTGGCCGCCCATCGACATCCAGGTCATCGGCCTGGCCGCGGAGTGCTGGGTGAGCCCCCACTGGTCGAGCCAGCCCATCATCATGCCGCGCTGGTTGGCCTGGGTGTTGATGATGTCGAAGGCCAGCGTGCGGGTCGCCTCGTCCGAGGTCCGGTCGCGGACGATGAACGACAGGTCCACCGCCTGCTGGTGGTGGGTCGACATGTCACGGGCGAACCCGGCCTCCGGCGAGTCGTCCGCCGGCGCGCTGACCGACGCGGACCCGGAGGCGGACGTCCCGCCCGCCACCAGGGCCGGCACCCCGAGCGCGAGGGCCAGCGCGGCGGCCAGCGCGGCCGGCCACCAGATCCGGCGGCGCGAGGCCGCCCGCCCGGCCTCGGCGGCGGTGTCGGCGCCGGTCACGGCCCCGTCCTCCGGCGCGGTGCGGGCGGCACCCCCGTCGGCGGTCACATCTGCCCCATCGAGCAGGAGGCACCCGGCTCCTGGGTCTGCTTGCCCTGGACGTACTTGGTGAAGAACTGGTTCACCCGGGGGTCGCTGGCGCTGTCCACGGTGAGCTGGGTCGACCAGGCGCTCAGCGTGATGGTGCCCTTCTCGTCCGGGTACGGGCTCAGCAGCGAGTACGGGGTGGCCTTCACCTTGTCCGACAGGGTCTTGATGTCGTCGGGCGTGGCCTTGCCGTTGTAGGTCACCCAGACCGCGCCGTGCTCCAGCGAGTGGACGGCGCGCTCGTTCTCGACCGGCTGCTCGTAGACGGTGCCCATGCAGTCGAGCCAGATCGCGTTGTGGTCGCCGCCCACCGGCGGGGTCTGCGGGTAGCTGACCTTCTCCTTGACGTGGTTGCGGCTCAGCTCGCCGAACTCCTGCACGCCGTCGATCGGGGCCGCGGCGGCGGCCTCCTTGGCCTTCTTCTCGTTGTTGGCGTCGACCACGATCCAGGTGCCGGTGGCTATCGCGGCGACCACCAGGACCGCGGCGACCGAACCGGCGATGAACTTGTTGCGGCGGTCACGGCGCTGCTCGGCGGCGCGCAGCTCGGCGATCCTGGCGCGGCGGTCGTTGCTCGCCTGCTTGCCGCTCGGCTTGTTGCCCTGTGCCTTGTTCGACTGCTTGGAGGCGGAACCCATGTCGGTGTCCTTGTCCCCACCGCGCATCGGGCGCGGCGGTCTGAAGAGGTGGCGGAAGGGGGGCGGATCCGTCGGTCCGTCCGCCCGGCGACGCGGTGGTCGGCGTGGCGGCCCGGGGCCGGCGGCGGGTTCCGCTCAGGACCGGTGTACTTGGAGTTCGTGCAGGTCGGGTGCGGGGTGCGGGCCGACCAGCAGTCCGGCGGGCACCACCCGGGGCAGTGCCTCGGGGGTCTCCGTCAAGGGCGCCGCCGCGGGTTGCGGGTGCGGCGGCGGATTGGGGAGCTGGGCGTCCTGGGCGCAGTACGGGTGGCTGGAGCAGCCGTTGTTGCGGTGGGGCGGGTCGCCGTCCACCGAGCACCAGGTCCAGTGCCGGTGGCTCTCCGAGCGGATCCGCTCGGAGAGGTTCTGCGGCGCGGCGTCCGGGCCGGTGGCGGCGGCGCCGTGGAGGTGGAACAGGGCGTCGGCGGCGGTGCGGGCCGACGGACCGGACGGGGGGCCCACCGGGGGGCCGGCCGGGACGGTCACCGGGAGGCCCGGCCGCTCCGCCGTGACCGCCTTGGCGTGCGCCGCGCACGGCAGCGCCGACAGCAGTCCGACCAGCAGCAGGATCCACAGCATGCCCACCGGGCGGGCCGCGAGTACGGCCCTCCCCGGTCGGGGGGTGCTGGGGGCCGACGCGGTCATGCGGACATTTAATCAGCCGAACGAGTGAAGCGAGTGCCTTCCAAGGTCCTCATTTTCGACCGCGGAGGCGTCGGAATACCCCGGAAACACCCTGGTCGGGGCGGTTCGGTCGACTGCGGGAGGAACGCAAACGAAACGGGCGGCGAACCCGGTGATCGGTATCGGCCGATGTGTGCACGGTTGTCGGCGAAACCCGGACAGCGTCCTTGCACTTGGGGACAATGACGTCGAGCCCGGCCCGCCGCCCGGGGCGGGGCCGGAAGCAGCGACCAGCGACCAGCGAGCAGCAGCGACCAGGAGCCGCCAGATGACCAAGCAGGGCGCACCCGCGCAGCAGCAGCACCGGCCGGAGGACGGCTGGTGGGACACGGTCTACGCGGGCCCGGCCGGCACCCTCCCCGACACCCCGGACGCGGAGGCGGGGGAGGGCAGCGTCGACGACTGGTTCGAGACGGCGGCCGGTCTCATCGGGCAGCAGCGGAGCGCGGCCGGGGAGAACGCGGGCGGCGGCGAGGCGGCGGGCGGGGCCGCGGGTGAGGCCCTGGTCGAGGTCGAGCCGGCGGGCGAGCCGGTCGAAGCGGTTGAGCCGGTGGAAGGGGTTGAGCCGGAAGCGCCCGGGCCGGTCGTGGCCGGGCCGGCGGCGCAGGTCGTGGAGGAGACGCGGGCCGCGGAGGAGGCACCGGAGCGGGACAGCATCGACGACTGGTTCGACACCGCCGTCGGCGTGATCGCTCCGCAGGGCCCGGCGGCGGAGTTCCCGCTCACCGGCGTTCCGGTCGCCGAGGCTCCGGCCGCCGACGAGACGCACCGCTTCCCCGCCCCCGCCTGGGCCAGGGACGCCCGGGTGCCGGAGCCGCGGGCCAAGCCCGGAGCGCCGAGTGCGCCGGAGGCCGGGCAGGAGGCGACGCCGGAACCCGGGCCGGCACCGGGGCCGGTCGTTGCCGAGGCCGAGGCCGCGGCTGTCGAACGGGAACCTGCGGTCCCGGTCCCGGATCCCGCTCCGGCCCCGGTTGCCGAGCCCGAGCCCGTTGCCGAGCCCGCACCGGTGGCCGAGCCCGAACCCGTCGCCGAACCGGAGCCCGTCGCCGGGCCCGAACCCGTCGACGAGCCGGTTGCCGTGGAGCCGCCCGCGCCCCGTCCGGTACCCCGTGCCGGACGGGGCGCCACCGCGTCCGCCGTCCCGCACGTCGGCGAGCGCCCGCCCACCTACGGCCCCGAGCCGACCGCGGTGCCCGAGGCCGACCCCGGCTCGCTGGGCGGCGTCGCCGCCGACACCGTGCTGGAGGGCGCCCAGTACGGCAGCACGACCCTGCGGGCGGTCTCCGTCCGCGGCGACTCCGCCCGCTACCGCGGCGAGCCCCGGCGCGACTCGCTGCTGCTGACCCGGTTCGGCGAGGGAACGGGGGGTCTGCTGCTCGCGGTGCTCGGTGCCTACGACAGCACCGGCCCGACCGCGGAGGCGGTCGCCACCGCGACCGCCGAGGCCTGCCGTCAGCTCGCCGGCGCGATCGGCCGCAGCCGCGAGGGGCTGGCCGCCGACCTGCGCGACGGCGCCCGCGACCGGCTCCGCTACGGCCTCCAGCGGCTCGCCCTGAGTGCCGTGGCCCCGCTCCGGGCCCTCGCGCCGGAGACGGACGGGGAGACCGACCAGGCCCCCGCCTCGCTGCACTGCCTGCTGGTCCCGCTCGATCCGGAGGCCGGCTACCGGGCGGCCTTCGGGGTCGGCCCGGGCGGGTTGTACCTGCTGCGCTCCGGCCACTGGATCGACGCCTACGCGGCCCGGCTGCTGCACCACCCCGACGGCCAGCCGCCGGCCCCGGAGACCCCGGTGCCGGGCCCGCGCCCGTTCCGCTTCCGGATGGTCCCGGCGACCCCGGGCGACATCCTGCTGCTCGCCACCCCCGGCCTGGCCCGCCCGGTCGCGGACGAGCCCGCCGTCGCCCACTTCCTGTCCTCCCACTGGGCCCACCCCCACCCCCCGGGCACCGTCGACTTCCTGCGTCAGGTCCAGGTCCGCGCCAAGGGCTACACCGACGACCGCACCGCCGCCGCCGTCTGGACCGAGTAGCCGCGGCCCGCGCGCGTGCCCGGCACCACCCTGCCGGGCACGCCCGGGCCCGCGTCCCGGCGGGCCGGCTTCCCGTGGTCCGGGTCGGGCAGCGGCTCGTCCGGGGCCTGCCGGCACTTCCCGGCCGGGCACGCCCGAACCTGCGCCCCGGCCGTCAGGGACCGTGTCGTCGCCGTCCGAGTCACCGGACTCCGGTGGCTGCGCCCCGTCGGGTCGGCCCCCGCGCCGCGCGGGGG
>NZ_JBHJRC010000447.1:0-4382 GCF_042261735.1 Kitasatospora sp. NPDC056327
CGGCGGAGCCGTCCGCCCCGCTCCCCGCGTCGGCCGGCGGCTCGCCGTCGTCGAGCGGGCAGACCGTGACGGCGGCGGCCCGGTGCACGCACGCGGGCGCCAGCAGGCAGCCGCAGCGCACGTCCGCCTGGTCGGCGATCACTCCGGCCGGTGCGTGCAGGACGAGGGTCGTCTCCTCGTCGACGGCGATCCGCCAGTCCTCGCCCACCCGCTCCACCGGCCGCTCGGCTAGCTTGGCGGCGGCGCTGTCCAACCGCTTCTGCAGGCGCGCCGACAACCCGGCCACCACCTCGGCGACCACCTCCGGCCGGACCGCCGGCCATGCCCCGCCCGGCCCGGCTCCCGTGCCCGGCTCCGTGCCCGTCCGTGTCTCCGTCACTGTCCCCGCCACCTCCGTCATCGGACCTTCTCCCCCACCCAGCGGGCCAGTTCGAGCGGACTGAGCGCCGCCACCGGCATCCCGGCCGCGACCAGCTGCCCCGCGACCGCCTTCGAGTACCGGGCCGTCCCGGTGTCGTCCAGCGCGGCGCAGCCCAGCAGGTGGCAGCCGGAGTCGACCAGCGCCCTGGTCTGTGCCAGCAGCCCGCCGACCGGGCCGCCCTCCTCGAAGTCGCTGACCACCGCGATCAGCGTGCGGGAGGGGACGGTCACCAGCCCCCGCGCGTACTTCAGCCCGGCGGCGATGTGCGTGCCGCCGCCGATCCGCACCTCCAGGAGCAGACCCAGCGGGTCCGTCACCCGGTCGGTCAGGTCGACCACCTCCGTGGAGAAGGCGACGAAGTGGGTGCTCAGCGAGGGCACCCCGGCCAGGATCGACGCGGTCAGCGCCGCCCAGACGGTCGACGACTCCATCGAGCCGGAGACGTCCACGACCAGGATCAGCCGCCAGTCGGACGCCTGCCGGGCCCTGGTGCGGAAGACCGGACGCTCCGGCACGATCACCATGCCGCCCGGTCCGGCGGCGGGGTCGGCGACCGCGCCCGCCCCGCCGCCGGAGCCCACGGATCCGGCAGGACGGGCGGTGGCGAGGTTGGCGCGAATGGTGCGGTGCAGATCCAGGCCGCCGCCGGGGCGACGGCTCGGGCGGGGCACGCTGATGCCGGTGAGAGCGGGCCGCAGCCTGGTCGCCAGCTCGCGGCTCAGCTCGTCGACCAGCCGCCGGACCAGCGGTCGCAGGCCGGCCAGCCGGGCCTCCGGCAGACCGCCCGCGTGCTCCAGGACGGTGCGCAGCAGGTCGACGGACGGGCGGACGGCCGACGGGTCGATCGCCTCCAGCACGTCGCCCCGGCCCTGGGCGACGGCCGCCGCCAGCACCTCCTCGCGCAGGCCCGGCCCGAACAGCGCGGTCAGTTCCTCCGTCCACTCCCGAACGCCCGGGTACGGCGCCTCGCGCCCGCCCCGGTTGCCGCCCGCCCCGCCGCGGCCGTCGAGGTCTGGTCCCGACCCCTCACCGCGGCCCGTGCCGTACAGCTCGTCGAGTGCGGTCGCGAGGCGCGCGGCCCGGCCGCCGAGGCCCCCGCTGCCCGGCCGGCCGAGCAGTAGGCGCCAGCGCTCGGCCGGTGCGAGGGCGTGCACGAGAGCGGGGGCGGCGGGGGTGGCGGCCGGGACGGCCGGAGTGTCGGCGCGGGCGGGGACCTCGGCGGCCGGCTGCCGGGCCGGGGCCGGCGCCTCCGCGGTGGGCGCCGGGAGGGCGGCCGGCAGCAGGCCGCGCCGGGCGAGCACGGCGCGGGCGGCCAGGTCGGCCCGGGACCAGTCGGCGAGCAGCGCGGGCGGCACCTCCGTGGGAAGGGCGTCGAGGCGCGTGCCCAGGCGTTCCTCGACGAGCCGCAACAGGCGGTCCCGGGCTGCCGGGCTGAGCGTGTCGAATCCGCCGCGCAGCGCGGGCAGACGGTCCAGGAAGGCGCCGTCCGGGAGGGAGACCACCCGCTCCAGGACTGGTTCGAGCACCTCGGGAGCGGTCGAGAACAGCCCTTCCGCAGCCGACAGCAGCCCGACCAGCGACCGCCCCAGGGCGTGCCGGGCGTCGGGCCCGGTGGCGCCGTCGACCCAGGACGCGGCCCGGTCGCCGAACACCGCCGGTTCCTCCTGCCGGATCAGCACCCGCACCGCCCCGGCCGCGCCGCGCACCAGCGGACTGCCGCCGTCGGCGAGTTCGGCCAGCGCGTGCCGGAGCCGGACGCCCCCCGAGAGGTCCGCCCGCCGCGCCAGCTCCACCAGCGCCCGGGCGTCGTCGGCATCGTCCGACCCGCCGAGCCCCTCCAGTTGCCGCACCGCCGCGACCGTCACGACCTCGGCCGCCGCCGCGAGCACGGCGAGGAAGGGATCCAGCGCCTCGGCCGGCGCGACGACGACACCCACGGCTGAGACGTCCACCGCCGAACCCGCTCCCCCCACGTGCGCGGGCGAAGCAAGCGCGGGCGAAGCGCCCGACGGAGTCTCGGTCGCCGCGCCGTTCGCGGCCCCGGGAGCGGCCTCGGGTGTGGTGGGGGCGGGGACGAGGGTGGCGGTGAGGCGGTCGAGGAGGGCGAGGGCGTCGAGGAGGTCGGGGAGGGTGCCGCTCGTGGGGAGGACGGCGGTGAGCTGGGCGAGGCGGGTGCGGGTGAGCGCGGGGAGGGCGCAGGCGGCGGCGTCGGCGAGGCCGCGGAGCACCTCGCGGGCCGTCGGGCCGTCCGCCTGCCGCTCGCGGCGGAGCCGTTCGCGCAGGGCGCCCTCGGCCGCCTGGGCCGGGGTGACGCCCCGGGTGCCGGCGACGGTGAGCATCGCGGCGACGGCCGGGGTCCAGCGGACCCGCCAGCGGGTGGTGAGGGTCTCGGTGCCGCCCGCGCCGGTGGTCTCGACCGGTTCGGCGTAGGGGACGCCGCAGGCGGTGAGGCGGTGGAGGAGGAGTTCCCGGCGGCGGTCGAGGGGCGAGCGGAGGGGGTCCAGGCGCAGTTCGCGGGCGGTCGGCTCCCCGGTGTCGCCGGGGCCGGGCAGGCCGAGGTCGGCGAGCAGCCGCTCGACCGCGGGGGCGAGGCCGCTGCGCGGGGCGGCCGGGGTGGGCTCGCCGGTGCGGGTGCCGACCAGGACCTTCTCCAGGGCGCGGGCCACCGCCCGGCCCCGGCCGAGGGGTTCGCCCTGGGCGAGGGCGGTCTGCACCGCCTCGACCAGTTCGCCGCGCCCGGGGGCGGCGAGCCCGCGCAGCCGGGCGAGGTCGCCGGCGAGCCGGACGATCTCGCGAGCGTCGGCCGGGCCCGACGGGTGGTCCTGGGCGCGCAGGGCCTCGCAGATCCGCACGGCGGTGCGGACGAGCGCGTCGGCGAGCCGGTCCGGGTCGCCGGCGGCGTCCAGCACGGTGTGCTGCCACTCGGGGTCGCGGATGCCGGCCGGGTAGCCGGAGCGGGCGTCGAGCAGCGGATAGGTGTACGGGATCAGGGAGACGACGTACCGATCGGCCGGCGCCGGCGCCAGGGCCGCGTCCGCCGTCGGCTCCTCCGGAGCGGTCGCCCCGTCGCCGGGCCCGGCGGCCGTGAGCGCCGGGGCGTGGAAGGCGCCGACGACGGCGGCGACCCGGCGTCCACCGGCCCCCGCCTCCCGGATGCGGTCCCGCATCCAGGCCTCGCGCCGCAGGTCGTAGGGGGCGACACCGGGGCCCTCCTCGGCGTCGCGGCGCAGTGCCCAGCCGACCAGCAGGGCGGCGCGTCGGACGGCCTCCGGGCCGGAACCGGGGGCGGCGGTCTCGACGAGGCGGTCCCAGAGGTCCTCGTCGTCGTCCCGGCCGGTGAGGCGCCGGCGCAGCGCGTCGGCGACGCCGGGCCGCTCCTCGGCCGGCCCGGCGGGGCCGGTGCGGCCGTGGTCGCGCCCGCCGTGCCGGTCGCGGACGGCGAGGGGCAGGTCGCAGGCGATCGTCCCGACGCCGTGGCGGCGGGCCCAGCGCAGCGCGGCCAGTTCGGGCGAGAAGTCGGCGAACGGGTAGAAGGCGAGCCCGGTGCCGTGGCCGGCCTCGGCGCCGATGCCGTCGGCGTGCTCGTCCGGGCGCTCGGCGGCGGGGGCGGCGGCCAGTGCGACGGGGGCCGTGGTGGCCTCGTCGGCGAGCAGGTCGAGCCAGGGCTGGAACTCGGCGGGCAGCTCGACCAGCAGCACCTCGGGCCGGGCGGCGTCGAGCAGGGCGGGCACGACGGCACTGAGCGAGGGCGCGTGGTGGCGCACGCCGATCAGATAGGGGCCGGGCGTGTCGAGTCCGGACGCGGCCAGTCGGGCCGCCTGCGCCCCGACCGTCCCGCGCGGGTCGTCGAGGCCGGGGCCCGCCCCGCCGGGCGGCACCGCGCTGCTCATGTGTTCACCTTTCCTGGGAGGGGAGTCGGTACGTGGGGGCCGGCCCGGCGCCGCCCGGGGCGGGCGGCGCC
>NZ_JBHJRC010000448.1:0-4317 GCF_042261735.1 Kitasatospora sp. NPDC056327
CCTCCCGTACGTCGGGGAGGCGGGCCGAGGCCGTCGGTGCGCGGACGCCGAGCCGTCCGGCGGTGTCAGAGGTACTTGACCAGCTCCGGCATGAGGTCCTGGAAGGTCCGCCCGCCGGCCGGCTGCCCGATCGCCGTCATCTGCCAGCCGCCCGGGGTGCGCTGCACCTTGGCCATGATCTGCGCCGTGTAGGCGCCGCCGCCGGTGAGCGTGTAGCGGGCCAGCTCGGCACCGGTCTGGGTGTCGACCAGTCGACAGAAGGCGTTCTCGACCTCCTGGAAGGTCTGCCCGGTGAACGAGTTGACGGTGAAGAGGATCTGGTCCACCTCGGCCGGGACGGCGGTGAGGTCGACGGTGATGGTCTCGTCGTCGGTCGCGTCGCCCGAGCCGCCGGTCAGGTTGTCCCCGCTGTGCCGCACCGAGCCGTCGTTGCTGGTGAGGTGCTGGAAGAACACCACGTCGACCGGCTTCCCGGCGGAGAACAGCACCGCCGAGGCATCCAGGTCGATGTCCTGGCCGGCGAACAGCTTGGCGAGGAATCCCTTCTTCTGGACCGCGCGCCAGCCGAGGCCCATGCGGACCACACCCAGTCGGCCTCCGCCCGGCTTCTCCAGGCTCAGCTTCTGCCCCTTCGCCAGCGAAACGCTCATCGCGACCTCCTCGTTGCTCACCTGCGCGCCTTGAATCTACAGCACTGTAGATATTTCCCGCGCCCCGTGCACGGCCTCGTCCCGGGGAGACCTGCATACCCCGTGGGCGCGCCGGGGAAGCGGACGGCACCGCACCTAGCACGGACGGCACGGCCCCGGCGGTCTCCGGGGCCGTCGGATCAGGCCGGCCGCTCCAGGCGGACCAGCGCGTCGACCGCCTCGGCCGCGCCCCCGGCCGCCCCGCGGTGGCCCGCGTCGACGGCCACCGGGCGGCGGACCCGCTCGGCGCGGACGGTGCGCAGCCGGGTGCCGGACAGGTCGGCGAGGACGTCGTCGGGGCCGTACAGCACCGCCGGGTCCTGGGGGCCGCCGGTGCCCTCGGTCAGGTTGGTGGAGTCGTGCGCGACCACCAGCAGGGTGCCGCCGGGGGCGAGGGCCGCCGCGGCCCGGCGCAGCGCCTCCCGCCGCCCCTCGGCGGGGAGCTGGAGGTAGGCGACCAGGACCAGGTCGTAGCCCCCGGGCGGGGCCTCGAAGGTGCGGGCGTCGCCGTGCCGCCAGGTCAGCCGGTCGGCGACCTCGTCGGGCAGGGCGGCGGTGAGCCGTTCGGCGCGGCCGAGGGCCACGGTGGAGAAGTCGAGGCCGGTGACCTCCCAGCCGAGGCCGGCGAGCCACATGCTGTTGCGCCCTTCCCCGGCGGCGAGGTCGAGGGCCCGTCCGGGGGCCAGCCCGGTCAGCTCGCGGACCACCCAGCGGTTGGGTTCGCTGCCCCAGACCAGCTCGCTCGCGGCGTAGCGGTCGTCCCAGGCGCGGCTGTCCATGACCCGTTCTCCGTTCGACGCGGGAACCTCTCGGGAGGCCACCGTACCGGTCCGGCGCGCCGCGCACCCGGTCGTGCGGCCGCCGACGGTCCGCCCACCGGACACCCTTGACGGCGAATATTGGTCCAGTCCAATCTGTGATGTCGTGATGCGAAGGCCCCCGGGCCGGTCCGCTTCACGAGTTCAGCACGCCCTGCCGCATCCTGCCCTGCCGCACGTGTTCACCCGGCCGCGCGCCCCCCACGGTGCCCGGCCCGGCTCCCCCCTCGGCCCGTCCGGGCCGGACGCACCACCGGAAACCCCACTCCTCCGGAGGACCACCGCATGCACGACCGTGTCATGTCCGCGCGCCCCGCTGAACGCCGGGCCGCCAATCCACGCCGCCGGGCGCTCGCACTCGCCATGGCCGCGACCCTCAGCACCGGCGGCGCCGCCCTCGCGCTCTCCCTCAACACCGCCTCGGCCGCCGCCGTCAACCTGCTCGCCAACGGCGACCTGGAGACCGGCACCCTCTCCGGCTGGACCTGCGCCAACGGATCCGTCGTCACCACCCCGGTGCACGGCGGCAGCTACGCGCTCAACGGCGCCGCGTCGGCCTCGGACACCGCGCAGTGCCAGCAGACCGTCGCCGTCCTGCCGAACACCACCTACACCCTGGCGGGCTGGGTGCGCGGCAACTACGTCTACCTCGCCGCGACCGGAACCGGCGTCAACTCCCAGACCTGGACGCCCGGCGCGGCCAACTGGACCCAGCTGAGCACCACCTTCACCACGGGTGCGAGCACCACCTCGGTCACCGTCGCCACCCACGGCTGGTACGGCACCGGCGCCTACCAGGCCGACGACCTGACCCTGACCGGTCCGGCCGGCCCGACCGGCACCGCCACCCCGACGGTGACCGGCAGCCCGTCCACCACGAGCAGCCCCACGGCGTCCAACAGCCCGACGGCCAGCAACAGCCCCACCGCCACGAACAGCCCGACCGCGACCAAGAGCCCGACGGCCACGAACAGCCCGACGGCGACCAACAGCCCCACCGCGACCAACACCCCGACCGTGACGCCCACCGCCACCTCGACCGGCACCGGGCCCGCCGGGGACGGCAAGGTCACCACGCCGACCGGCGTCACCGTCACCAAGGTCACCCACAACGCCGT
Organism: Kitasatospora sp. NPDC056327; assembly: GCF_042261735.1. Lineage (NCBI taxonomy): Bacteria > Bacillati > Actinomycetota > Actinomycetes > Kitasatosporales > Streptomycetaceae > Kitasatospora > Kitasatospora sp. NPDC056327. The sequence goes on from NZ_JBHJRC010000448.1 coordinate 2,626, forward strand.
GGTGCTCAAGTGGCAGCCGTCCACCGCGACCGCCGGCGACGCGCCGGTCGCCTACAAGGTGTACGCGGGCGACCAGCTGGTGGCCACCTCGATGGGCACCTCGGTCGCGGTCAGCTCGCTGCTGCCGACCCGCGGCTACACCTTCACCGTCCAGGGCTACTCCGGCGGCCACGCCTCCGCCCAGTCCGCCCCGGTGACCACCACCACCGCCGCCGCGCCCGCCAACAGCCCGTTCCGCGCGGCCTACTTCGACCAGTGGGGCGTCTACGAGAACGCGTACCACGCGAAGAACGTCGACACCAGCGGCTCGGCCGGCAAGCTGGACGTCCTCCAGTACGCGTTCGCCAACATCCACCCGACCAACCTGACCTGCTTCCAGACGGTCAAGGCCTCGGACTCGGGCAACGAGAACAACCCGAACGCCGGTGACGGCGCCGGTGACGCCTACGCGGACTACCAGGCCGACTACAACGGCGCGGCCAGCGTGGACGGCACCGCCGACACCTGGGAGCAGCCGCTCAAGGGCAACTTCAACCAGCTGCGCCAGCTGAAGGCCAAGTACCCGAACCTGCGGATCGCCATCTCCATCGGCGGCTGGACGTACTCCAAGTACTTCTCGGACGCGGCCGCGACCGACGCCTCCCGCAAGAAGTTCGTCTCCTCCTGCGTCGACATGTTCCTCAAGGGCAACCTGCCCACCAACGTGGCCGGTGACCCGGCGGGCGGCGCCGCGGCGGCGGCCGGCCTCTTCGACGGCATCGACCTCGACTGGGAGTACCCGGGCTCGGCCGGCGGCCACACCGGCAACCACTACTCCCCGAACGACAAGCAGAACTTCACCCTTCTGCTCAAGGAGTTCCGCACCCAGCTGGACGCCCTCGGCAACGCCCAGGGCAAGAAGTTCCTGCTGACCGCCGCGCTGCCCAGCGGCCAGGACAAGATCGCACAGCTGGAGACCGACAAGATCGGCGCGTACCTGGACTACGCCGACGTCATGACCTACGACATGCACGGTGCCTGGGACGCCAAGGGCCCGACGAACCACCAGGACCCGCTGCACGACAGCCCGGCCGACCCGACCACGCCGATCACCCCGGGCAACCGGAAGTACAACGTCGACACCACGCTCACCGCGTACACCACCGGCCTGCCGGAGTACGGCATCGCGGGCGGGTTCCCGGCGAACAAGATCGTGCTGGGCGTGCCGTTCTACTGGCGCGGCTGGACCGGTGTGCCGGCCGGCAACAACTTCGGCCTGTACCAGAGCGCGACCGGCCCGACCCCGGCCAAGCCGCTGAGCGCGGAGGCCGGCCTGGCCGCCTGGAAGGAGCTCAACCCGACCGCCGCCAACACCCACTGGGACCCGGTGACCGAGTCCTCCTGGGTGTACGACGGCACCAACTTCTGGACGGGTGACACCCCGCAGGCCGTCCAGGCCCGCGGCGCCTACGCGAAGAGCAAGGGCCTGGCCGGGATGTTCGCCTTCTCCCTGGAGAACGACGACGCCTCCGGCACGATGCTCAACGCGATGAGCAGCAGCCTGAACTGACACACCGCCGCACCGGACTCCCGAAGGGTCGGCCGTGCCCCACCGGCCGGCCCTTCGGGGCGAGCGGCCGCCGCCGCCAGGGCGACCCCGTGAGCGAGCCGATGCCGTGAGCCCCGACCACCGCAGCGCGCGGTGGCCGGGGC